>JBAWXE010000092.1:0-10823 GCA_037144255.1 Bacteroidota bacterium
AATTTTTTCATATGGTCGGTATTATAATAAAGATAGCACATCGACTCCGTTTTCCGCTATCAATCACTTATATATTCCACCCAAAAATATAGCACCCTTCTCTTGGAAACCCTTTCCTACATTTCGTATCTTCACCCTATCGATGTCGGCATCTCAATACCGAACTTGATTCGGGAAGAGATCTCCTGATCCTATGCAATCAGCTTTCTCACAGTTCATTGCGGCCCCTCCCCCACAATCTTACTTCATAACACTGACCCGTGTAACCCACTTCGCCCGCCGTAGCTTTTAAGCGAAGGAGGGAATGTAACTTTTGAATTCTCACAATCCATTGATTATCAACCACTCAAATTTCCCATGTAACCTTAAAAAAATCACACAATAATGTAACATTACATCAGAACACATGCGTAATACCTATCACATTATCGCATTTCTCATACCTGTCCCCAACTCGAATTGGGATTGCCGCATTCCTAATCTTAACGTTACCACAACACATATAGCAGACATTAATCAGATTTTACCGTTTATTAAGCGTACCTTTGCACCTCATTTTAATATAAAGTTCTTTCTAATGACATCTTTTTCATCCTTCTCAATGAGAGAAGAACTGATGCGTGCCGTAACGGACATGGGTTTTGAGAACCCTACTCCTATTCAGCAAAAAGTAATACCGACGCTCTTATCTAATCCTATTGACATAATAGGCCTTGCGCAGACGGGTACCGGTAAAACCGCCGCCTTTGGCCTGCCGCTACTGCACCACACCGACATCGCACTGAAACATGTGCAAACTCTGGTCTTAAGTCCTACACGCGAATTGTGTATGCAGATCCAGACCGAACTAACCAAGTATGGGCAACATATGCGCGGACTGCGCATCACTGCTGTATATGGTGGCGTTCCTATCAGCGGACAGATCCGCGAAGTGAGGGCTAATCCGCAAGTGATTGTAGCTACTCCCGGCCGTCTGATAGATTTATTAGAGCGTAAAGCATTATCCCTTGACAATGTCCGTACCGTGATATTGGATGAGGCCGACGAAATGCTTAACATGGGTTTCCGCGAGGATATTGATTTTATCCTCAAAACCACTCCTGCTCGCGAACACACTTGGCTCTTCTCTGCTACTATGTCCAACGACGTACGTAACATAGCCAAGCGTTTCATGAAAGAGTGGCAGGAATTCTCCGTAGGTGCAGCTAATGTTACCAACGAGAATATCGACCACCAATATTATGTTACCATGCACCACAACCGCTTTGAGACCCTGCGCCGTTTGCTGGATTTCACTCCGGGTATATATGGTATTATCTTCACTCGTACCAAACAAGATGCTCAGGATGTATCAGAAAAACTGATGCGCCAGGGTTATCATGTCAGCGCGCTTCATGGCGATATGGATCAGAAGATGCGTAGCAAGGTGTTGGAGCGATTCAAGAACAAAAGCCTACAGGCCATTGTAGCTACCGATGTAGCAGCCCGCGGTCTGGATGTGAACGATATCACCCACGTTATCAATTACGAACTCCCTGACGATCCCGAAGTGTATACACACCGTAGCGGTCGTACCGCTCGTGCCGGTAAATCTGGTATCTGTATGTCTATCGTTTCTCCAAAAGAGATATCAGGCATCCGTCAGATAGAGCGTCTGGTAAAACAGAAATTCCACAAATCAGATATTCCTGATGGTGCAGAGGTAGTGCGCAAACGTTTGTTCTTCTATTTAGAGCAAATTGCCAATACCACACCTCAAGAAGATTTTGGCAAATTATACCAAGCTGATATTCACGACAAGTTTGCAGATATGGACAAGGATGAACTCATCCGTCGGCTGGTTTGGTTACAACTTCGTGAAACCATCGATATGTATCAGGGTTCAGACGATCTAAATGCAGGTTACGATCGTGGTGGCAGCAGCAGAGACAATAAGCCGGGTCGCAGCGTTCGTCTGTTCATTAATATAGGACAGAAGGATGGAGTGAACACCGAAAGACTGGTACAACTGGTAGCAGAAATGACCGATCTGGACCCTAATGTGTTCGATCGTGTTACTGTCCGCGACCTCTCCAGTTTCTTCAATGTTCGCACAGATGCTGCTGAATTCATTATCTCAAACCTCTCTTCTAAGAAATTTAAAGGCCGTAAGATCAAGATTGAAGAAGCCGAACAACGCAGCTTCGATCGCTCCGCAAGTCCTTCATCCTCAAGACGTTTTGACGATAACCGAAACAAATACAGCAAGCCTGGTTCACAAAAATTTAACAAGAAGTATTAATACCACTTGTAATATATAAGCGCTTTCTTAACGAAAGTGCTTATATTTGCATCAGTACAAAACTTAATGAGTATGAGGCTGATATTACTAACAATGTTCTTAATAGTGACGGGATGGGCAGCTAATGCTCAGAGCGCCAAGAAGCACAGTGCTGTAGTAAATGCTACTGAAAAAAGTGGTACTGCTAGTTTCTATCACGATCGCTTCGAAGGTCGCCCAACAGCTACCGGAGAAACCTTTGATAACGGAGATTATACTGCTGCATGTAACAAACTGAAACTGGGTACTTATGTAAAAGTAACCAACCTGGTAAACGGTACATTTGTTTATGTTCGCATCAACGATCGCATGTCACCTAACAACAAACGCCTCATAGATTTGGCCAGCGTTGCTGCCGATCAGTTGGGCTTTAAAGACCTAGGTCTTACAAAAGTAAAAGTTGAAATAGTACCGCTTATCGAAGGTCAAATGGGTATACTCGCACAAAAAGAAGTGTTCTCAGACCGTAAAGACAAACTGTAATACATTCTATTTATCTTATACACAAAAGCCCCTGCATAGGGGCTTTTGTAATGTATGGCATAGTGCTAATCCCATTATTCATTATTAATTTTAAACCCTCATGATATTCCCTCATCTATACATAGCAGATACCCTTAATAAAGGGCGAGGTGTGTTCACATCTTCCCCTATCCCTGCCGATACTGTAGTTGAGATATCTCCTGTAATAGTCATGAGTGCCGATGCCCGCAAGCTGCTAGACCAAACCCTGCTGCACGATTACATCTTTGAGTGGGAAGCCAATGGGCAGGACATGTGCTGCATGGCTATGGGTTATGTACCTGTATACAATCACAGTTATTCTTCCAACTGCGAGTACTTTATGGATTACAAGGATAATACCATCATGATAAAAACAGTACATAATATATCCCCCGATGAGGAGCTCACTATCAACTACAACGGCGACTGGAACGACCCCAAACCACTCTGGTTCGATGCTAAGTGATAATTACTTGTGGTCCTTCATTTCTTTAAAAGTAGCATATATGGCCATTGCATGCCCATGCCCTAATGCAAAGTCTTCCTTCAGCCACACTACTATCTGCCCAGCTTTTGTTTCGGGTGTTAGTTGTCCTTTCTTCATAAAGCCCTTCTTCTCTGCCAGCTTCTTGAAATCTTCAGGCGTCTTACCTGTCTTGGATTTTATGTTATCAATATATGCTTGAAATGACATAAGCGTGTAAATTATATAATTATCACAAAATTGAATTGGGCAAATAGAAATTACTCCAATCTAAACACCGGATAACGTACATGTACCGGCTCGTAATAAGGTGAGTGGCGGTAAACAAAGTCTAGCTGTGCTGCACCCGAGTTGGCAAAGGCAGTATCTGTTTTGCGGCGGGCAATTAAGAGTTCCTGCAGGTGTTTATCTTTTCTGAGCAGTGCTGCTGCTTGGTCCTCAAAAACATAGTCACTGAAATATTCCTTCTGTTGCAATATAGCATCAAAAAATCCCCAAGCAAAGTAGGCATCAGGCGCAGTAGGTTCTAGTGTCTCTACTATATAACGTATGGTAGGCTGTGCAGTATAAATGATATAGTCCCCCTTATGAAGATGTATTCTTTCACTCTTTGTGGTCACTTGTACATTATGATGTAGAAAATGTTTTTCGTAAGGGCGTGGAGGGGAATCATACTTATCTATTTTATAGGCAGTAAGGCGCATAGTTGTATCATGCTGCAGCTTGGTCATCTTCACCCCATTCCAATTCAGTCTTTGTATAACATCGCCCCAACCCTGTTGTATAACATAGGCCTCAGGCACTGTGGCTTTAATTGCAGGTATAAAATGATCGTAAATAGGCACTTGTTTAGTATAAGGTTTACTCCTGTCATAATACAATCTAGGCTTACCCGATACTTCACTGGGCTTATAACCTGCCTCATAGCCCTTGAAAGTAAACATGCTATGGCGTGTGGTATCTACTTTCCAGTCTAGTGGCAAAACAGACTTGCGTTGTAGTGCCTTGCGGTCGTAGGCTCTGGCAGCATGTATATCGTGTGCATGTTGAGAGGCAACTGCTATAAAGCTCTGCATGAGTGCATATGTAGCTGCTACACGCTGTGCAAAAGGTTTGAGCATATGGGTCTCTGGTACAAAAGCAAAGGTTTGGAACAATGTAGCAAACCCTGAAGAAAATCGTGGTGCATCATAAAACTCACGCCAGCCCATATCTGGGGTTTTATCAAAATCATTAACATAAGGCACCATATCATAGCCTTGCTTTTTCATATCGGCATACAATAGTGGTTCCATAGTATGGTGCATGTAATACCCTACCTCGCCACCCAACTTGTTATGTTGTGTACTCAGCAGGGTCATGATATGCTGGTAATCTGCACCATCGCTTACATGGTTATCTACAAAGATATCTGGGTCTAAACGATGAAATAATTGCACTAGAGAACGTGTCTCCTTTGCATCAAGTTTAATAAAATCGCGGTTCAGATCCAGATTCTGTGCATTACCCCTAAACCCGTATTCAGCAGGGCCATTCTGGTTTACTCTTGTATGTGCATGTCGTTCTAGTGCACCACCTATATTGAATATAGGCACTAGGGCCAGCACTACATTATCAGGCACTGAAATCTTACCTGTTGAAGCATCGCGTAGCAACATCATACTGGCATCTATACCATCAGGCTCGCCGGGATGAATACCATTGTTAATAAGAATTACAACTTTGCCTTGCTCTTTCCAACTATTGATATCAAATTTACCGTCTTTAGAAAAATATATTACATGCAAGGGATAATCAGTATCGGTCTCACCTGCTTCTTCCATTTTAATAGTAGGAAAACTTGCAGCCAAACGCTTGTAAAAAGCAATTGTCTGAAAATAGGTGGCCGACTCTTTGCCTTTTGAGCTTTCGAAACGAGTGATGAATTTATCAGATTGTGCAAATACAGAAAGTGAATTTGCAAATAAGAATGAGACGAATATGAGCTTTTTAAGCATGTTTTAATATATAAAAATACACAAAATATGTATCTTGATGTACGAAATATAAGAGGAAGTAAAATAAGGAACTTGTAACAGAGAAAAAAAATATATATTACATATATGTACCATTGAATGATTTTTTGTATTATTTTATTACTTTTAACGAGAAAATAGATCAACTAATGAAGAAAGTTATACTTGCCACCATATTATCACTGAGTATAGGACTGGGATTTACTGCCTGTAATAAGAGTAATTCTACTAGTACTTACAGTACATCTACTTATGGAGTGCACGCAATGATCAGAGGGGTACAATTCGATGCAACTGATACTAAAGCTACACATCGCAGAGATACATTACCTGTTCACTTACGTGATACTGTAACAATCATTGGTAAAGCACCTATAGGTCTAGAAACAGAAGTATTATCATTGACTGTATATAATTTCATTGGAGCTGCCAACTATAAGATATTACCAGGTACACATAATGCATCAGCTTACTTCACACTGAAAGGTGATACTATAAGAGCTACTTATGGTAATATCTATCTGCAAACATTGGATTCTATCAGAATGCAAGGTACTTTCTACTTCTCATCAGATTCATTGAAAGCTGACTCTCTGATAGTTCACGACGGTACATTCAATGTTATCAATAATTATTAATCAGCCATTACTCACAACTAACTAAATTAAGGTAAAACAACTTTTATGAAAAGAATCATCCTTGCAAGCATAGTATTGATCAGCATTGGTATAGGGTTCTCAGCTTGTTCTAAGAACGATAGTGTTTATAATTCTCCTGTAGGAATAGCTGCTAAAATAAATGGCCTTCAATGGAATTCATCTACTACTACCGTAACTCAAAACAACGTTAGTGGCCAAACATACCTGACAATAACAGGACAAATAACAGGTAACAGACAAGACAACATCTCACTAACATTGCAGAACTATACCGGAATGGGTACTTACAAGATCTCTCCTATTTGGTCATCTGCATCATACAATTATGGCACTGCTGAACATACTGCTGCTACAGGTACCATAGTAGTTACAAACTCTACTGCTACATTTGTACAAGGCACTTTCACTTTCCAAGCAGAAGATAGCACCTACGTAATAACATCAGGCACTTTCAATACCAGCCTTAAACAATAATAAGCTACTCAACTTATTTATAAAACAAAAGCTGCCTATTGGCGGCTTTTGTTTTATAAGGAATAATAATGAATAAGTACTAACTTCATAGTGACCACCTAAAGCACACTATATTATGGCCTGGGAAGAAAAAGAAAATTCATTGTATCAAAGCTTTAAGTTTCGCAATTTTTCAGAGGCTTTTGCGTTCATGACAAGAGTAGCATTCCTGGCAGAACAACAAGATCACCACCCCAAATGGGAGAATGTATACAACCAAGTGCAAATATGGCTAAATACACACAGCGCGGGAGATGTGGTAACAGATAAAGACAGGAAACTAGCAGCAGCAATAGACAAACTATTATAAAGAAAGTTTAAAAAACACTGAAGAACCCATGAGGTAATAATTAAGTTTTACCTTTAATGAGGAATACTACAAATGAAACCTTACTTAGTTTATATCTTATTAATAGCAGCATGTGGGTATACTGCATGTAAGAAAAGTGATACAACAGCACCTGTTGTAGTACCACCTGTAGACACTATAGTGATATACATGAGTGCAAACATTAATAGTACCGCCTGGAACAGTAGTAGTGCATATGGCAATACTATTACAGTATCTGCCAATGGAAACTCTCAAAGCAATATGACTATTGTAGGTAAAACGAAAGTAAATGGTATAGGTTCTGAATTCTCGATACTACTCACCAACTACACTGGAGTAGGCACTTATACTATTGCCCCTCCCCAGATAACTGCCACTTTTTATAACGGCAATCAAAGGCATTATGCCACTACTGGTCAGGTGAATATCACCAAAGACTCTGCCACTTACATGATGGGCAATTTCAGCTTTATAGCCGATACCACACATGTGACCAATGGAGCATTTACAGTAAGGTATTAATACTTGTAATTTTTATTCATGTCTTTTTTGAATTCTTATCCACATCTGAAACATTCGGGAAGCTAATGTGTTAAATTTGTCTACAGACATTTATGGCTACTACTAAAGCTGCAACAGGCACCAAAAAGAAAGATACTACTGCTACCCAAAAGGTGAGCAATAATGCTACCGACAATGCTATTTTCATTAAGGGTGCACGTATGCACAACCTGAAGAATGTAGATGTGGCCATACCCCGCAATAAACTGATAGTAGTAACAGGGGTCAGCGGATCGGGGAAATCCTCGCTGACTATGGATACCCTCTTTGCCGAAGGACAGCGCCGTTATGCAGAGAGCCTGAGTGCCTACGCACGCCAGTTCCTGATGCGTATGGACAAACCCGACGTGGACTATATACGCGGCATATGCCCTGCCATAGCCATAGAACAAAAAGTAACCACTCGTACCCCACGCAGTACTGTGGGGTCTATGACAGAGATATATGATTATTTACGCTTGCTATTTGCAAGAATAGGACATACCTATTCGCCTGTAAGTGGCAAAGAGGTGAAGAAAGACAATGTTAGCGATGTAGTGGCATTCATACAGACCTTACCAATGGATACTAAAGTGCAAATGATAGTTCCCTTGGTTACCAGATATGGACGCAATGTGATGGAAGAATTGAATATCCTGTTACAAAAGGGATTTTCGAGAGTGTATGAAAAGGGGCATGAAAAGCCATTACGCATTGAGGAAGTACTGGATGGCACTTTAAAATTGCCTAAAGAGCAGATATATCTGTTGATAGATCGCATAGTGGTCAAAGAATTTGACGATGATGACCTGCACAGGCTGGCAGATAGTATACAGACCGCTTTCTATGAAAGTGAAGGAGAATGTCTGGTAGAAACTGATGGATTAAAATTGCACCATTTCAATAGTAGATTTGAGGCAGATGGGATAGTATTTGAAGAACCAACACCTAATCTATTCTCATTCAACAATCCATATGGAGCCTGCCCACATTGTGAGGGATTTGGGCAAGTGCTGGGTATAGATGGTGATCTGGTAATACCCGATAAAAGACTAAGTGTATATGAAAATGCAGTAGCCTGCTGGCGTGGAGAAAAAATGGCCGAATGGCAAAATGCTTTTATACGCAGTGCCACAAAATTCGACTTCCCGATACATAAACCCATAGGCGACCTTAGCGAAAGTGAACATGAGCTGCTATGGGACGGCAATAGTAAAGTGCAAGGCATTAACGACTTCTTTAAGATGGTAGAGCAAAACCTATTCAAGGTGCAATACCGTGTAATGCAAGCCCGCTATAGAGGGCGCACGCTGTGCCCTACTTGCAAAGGTGCCAGACTACGTAAAGAAGCACTGTATGTAAAAGTGAGCAATAGCACTATTGCCAACCTGATGCAGATGCCAGCTACCGACCTGAACGAGTGGCTGCAAAACATGCAACTGAACGAGCATGATACAGCTGTAGCTAAGCGTATCATGTTAGAGATCAACCAGAGGATGAAAACCCTGCTGGATGTGGGGCTAGGGTACCTAACACTTAGCAGACTAGCCAATACCCTATCAGGCGGAGAAAGCCAAAGAATACAATTAACGAAGTTTTTGGGTAGTAACCTTACCGACTCCTTATACATACTGGATGAACCGAGTATAGGTCTACACTCAAGAGATACTGAACGGCTGATAAAAGTGTTGAAGAATCTGCGCGATCTGGGCAATACAGTAGTAGTGGTAGAGCATGATGAATTGATGATGCGCGAGGCCGACTATATTATAGATATGGGTCCACTGGCCAGCCATTTGGGTGGAGAAATAGTAGCTGCAGGCACTTATAACGAGATCATTAAAAACAAAATGAGCCTGACAGGTAAATACCTATCTGGCAATATGAGTATAGAGGCTCCTGCTATCAAACGTAAGCCTACAGGCATGATACGTATAGAGGGCTGCAAGCAGAATAATCTAAAGAATGTAGATGTAGACTTCCCACTGAATGTGCTGTGTGTAGTAACTGGTGTGAGCGGATCGGGGAAAACAACCTTAGTAAAACAGACCCTGTACCCTGCCCTGCAAAAACATTATGGTGAAGGAAACGATAGACCGGGGCAACATAAATTCTTAGGCGGAGATCTGAAAACCATCAAACATGTGGAGATGGTGGATCAGAACCCTATTGGTAAATCATCGCGCAGTAACCCTGTAACCTATATAAAAGCCTATGATGAGATACGTAAATTATATACCAAACAGCCACTCTCTAAAATGAGAGGTTTTGCCGAAAAGCACTTCTCATTCAATACAGATGGGGGACGTTGCGATACTTGTAAAGGTGATGGTGAGGTAATAGTAGAAATGCAGTTTTTGGCAGATGTGCACCTGCTATGTGAAAGCTGTAAGGGTAAAAGATTTAAAGAAGAAGTATTAGAAGTAACCTATAGAGGCAAAAACATCTACGATGTATTGGAAATGAGTGTGGATGAAGCCATCGCATTTTTTGCAGATGAAAAGAAACTGGCCAAATCATTACAGCCATTGAATGATGTGGGGCTTGGCTATGTGAAACTGGGGCAAAGCAGTGATACACTAAGTGGCGGTGAGGCACAGCGGGTAAAATTAGCATCCTTCTTAGGCAAAACTCAAGTAAAGGAAAAAATACTCTTCATATTTGACGAGCCTACAACGGGTTTGCATTTTCATGATATCAAAAAACTATTAGGCTCTTTCGATGCATTGATAGAACAAGGACATAGCATTATAGTAATAGAACACAATACAGATGTGATAAAATGTGCTGACTGGGTGATAGATCTGGGGCCTGAAGGTGGTGTTGGCGGCGGACACTTACTATATGAAGGCGTACCGGAGGGGCTGAAGAAAGTAAAAGAAAGCTATACAGGTAAGTTCTTATAAGAACTTATTGGCGGGCATGGCACTGATGAGGCGTTTGGTATAATCGTTCTTAGGATTTCTGAGTACCTGCTCCGCTTGTCCATTCTCTACAATCTTACCTTGTTGCATCACCATTACCCAGTCGCTCATATAATGTACTACCGACAGGTCGTGAGAAATGAATAGGTAAGACAATTGAAATTCCTGCTGTAGCTCTTTTAACAGATTTAATATCTGTGCCTGTACACTCACATCTAAGGCAGATACGCTCTCGTCACAGATCAGCAATTGCGGACGTAATGCCAAAGCACGGGCAATACCTATACGCTGTCTTTGTCCACCTGAGAACTGATGTGGATAACGTTTCAATGCATCTACCGGCAGATGCACCAGATCTAATAATCTTTTAGCTTCCTGTTTCAATTCCTTATTAGGCACTATGTTATGTGCACGCATAGGTTCTATAAGTGCATCGCCTATGGTCATACGAGGATTTAATGATGCGTATGGGTCTTGAAAGATCATTTGTACTTGTGTACGAATACGGGTCCAGTCTTTAGGCTGTAGTGTAG
>JBAWXE010000093.1:0-10719 GCA_037144255.1 Bacteroidota bacterium
CAACAGCCACTGTTACGAAAGTGAAAAGAGTGGCTATTGAAACTAAGCAACTAGTTGATAAATAAAATATATAATCTTGGTATAGTCCATCATGGAACAAAATATTTCAAAAGGGGTTCAAACTGTATAGTTTAAACCCCTTTAATTGTATTACAAGTATATATCTATGCGAAATTTGCAGTCTTCTCCATTTCCATAGCATTAGGGAACAGGATATTATTCTCTAAATGAATATGTAAGAACAAATCATCTTGAAATTCCTTTAATTTCTGGAATGACACTTTGTAAGTAGTACAGGCATCTTCTGGTGGAGTGTAGTTATTAGTCAGCTCAGCTATCCTTTGTAGTCTATTACCTTCAACGGTATGTTCATCCTGCATCATACTAATAGGGCTATTGAGTGCTCCAAAGAAAAATGGTTGAATTGGCTTTCCATCAGCAGATAATTGCACCATGTTCTTGATGGCAGGGAAAAGTATGTTCTCCTCTTTAAGCATGTGATGTGTAAGTTCTATACCACAAGCCTTGAAAGACTCAAATATTTCGTTCAGCTCAGGATGACGTTCACCATGAACCTTATTCACTTTATCAAGGTATGCCATCAATACCGGTATGCTTTGCCTAACGTAATTGTGATGATAATTTTGGATATGCACGATCAACTCGTCAAGAGGCATAGACCTGTAATCGTTCTCTGATATAGACTGACCAGGCTCCATAGCTTGCAAAACTTCATTTTCAATAGCTATATAATCAAGGTTCTTTTCTTTGCAAACGTCTATTAATAATCTGTTGCCTTTGCAACAAAAGTCAATACCATATTTCTTGAAAACTTCAGCAGTTCTAAAATTCATGGTTACGATCTTACCGATCGAAATATCTGTGTCTATTGTTTGGATCATTTCCATTGTATGTAATTTTTAGAATACAAAGGAACTGCGAATAGAAAATGTAGAATATGCGCCAAGTCATAAACTATGAAAATGTGAGCATGATCCTCATAATATATTGGGCCATTTGTGATTGGAGTCATAAATGGTTGTAATGTGTGCTGGTACATTTAACAGAACATATTGTAAACAAAATCAATTCTCTATTATGAAGAAGATCATAATTCCATTATTCAGTTCGCTATGCTTTATTTTCACATCTTGTGATAATGACGCTAAGACAGGCGATGCTACAAAATCAGCGAATACTGAAACACAAAGTACCGGTCAGTCAGATGTGAAAGATGATGCATCTGCCAAGAACATAGTGCAGGTAGCCAGTGGTAGTAAAGACCATACTACTCTGGTAAAAGCTGTGCAAGCAGCAGATCTGGTAAATGCATTGAGCAATGCAGGACCTTTTACAGTATTTGCACCTACAAATGCTGCATTTGACAAACTACCTCCTGGTACACTCGATGGATTATTAAAACCTGAGAAGAAAGATGATCTAGCAGACATTCTACAATATCATGTATCAGTAGGAGTGTATAAAGCAGAGCAACTACAAGATGGACAAACACTAGGACAAGTAAATGGAGGCAACATAACTATTACTAAAAAAGATGGCAAGATAATAGTTAATGGCACGGCTACAGTTATAGCCTCTATCCCGGCAGCTAATGGCATTATACATGTAATAGATGGAGTGTTACTACCACCGGCGAAGAAATAGTTTGTTGATAAATTAGAGGAAGAAAGGGCTGCAATAATATTGCAGCCCTTATCTATTTGTTTTACTCTTACATCAAATTGTATTTACTAAGCAACGGGTGGTAAGGTCTTAATTTGCATTACGGTGGCAATACTAATTGCTTTTTGTTTAGCCAGTTCAGCGTTAGGGCCCTCATATAACTCATCAACATTGACAATGAACATATCTATCCAATGTTTGAAATGTTGGGGTGTCATTGGATTCCTTTTGTGAAGAGACTGGTGTGCCTTTAGCGGATTGCCAGTATAACCACCAGTATAGAATATTGCATTCTCCCAAAATGAATACATAATAGGTAAGTGATCCTCCCAGTTAACGTGTTCAAAAAAATAGCCAATAATAGGATCTACCTTTACTTTATTGTAGAAAGTATTAATCAGTATCTCAAGCTCTGCCCTACCTTGTATATCAGTCTTCATACTACAAATCTTTACGATTGAATTTTCTCAATGAATATAGTAATGGTAAGAATACCCATAAAAGCATTATGAACAAAGAAATGGACATACCTTTTTGAGTACCGAAGAAATTCTTGAAAATAGCTCCTGTATAACCCATAAGTGCAGATACATCCATTTTGAGCAGTATCATGATACGCCCTAGATCTAATGGATTAAGCGTACTGATAACTATCATAGCCTTCTCTAAAGGATAATCAGCAAACTGGAACAACAGGAACAATACCAATCCATCAAATAACAAGGAAAAGTATAACCACAATAAAATAGAAAGACCAATACCCTTAGCTTTATCCCTAGTTTTGACAGCCGCCAGCATGGCTATGGATACAAATATCACAGAGATAAGCAGTCCCATTAGAATCATCATTAGCCCGGTAATGGAATTACAATAAAACAATACTGGTATAGCTACACCGATAATAAATGCGAAGGACAATGCTCCAGATAAACCTGCAAATAAGCTTAACCAAATAGTTTTACGGCGGATAGGCTGACTTAACAGTAATTCAATAAACTCTGAACTATTATAAACATAAATAGTTGAAAATATAATGCTGACAAGTGGAACTATGAACAAAATAAGATTGAGCAAACTTAGCAAACCCTTCTGTGTACTATCCTCTAAACTGAATACACTGAAAGAAATTGCCAATAAAAACATAGTATAAGCAATTACTATCTTATTTCTAAGTATATCTAGTAGTATGTACTTAACGATTTTCATCATGACATAGTTTGTTTCATAAAATGTGCAACTGCTTTAGCCAGTTTTGTTTCTCCTAATTCTGCCTTTAATTCATCTATAGGTTTATAAAACAGCAAATTGCCATCCTGCATGTACATAATATGTGATACCAAATCGTCCAATTCACTGAGTATATGTGATGTTATCAAGATCAATTTGCCATTGCGCTTTTCTGCAAGTACCTTTTCTTTCAACATCTCTGCTGATATCGGATCAAGGCCTGCCGTAGGCTCATCCAAGATCAAAACATCAGGTCGGAATAAAAATGCTATTGAGGCACTTACTTTCTGCATAGTACCACCAGACAAGGTTCCCATACGCTTATTGTAGAGTGTCTTCAACGAAAAAGCATTGATCAGATCTTCATCCAAACCATCAGTCTTCTGTCTGATATCTGTAAGCATATCCATCACCTGCCCTATTCTCATATTCTCCGGATAACGACCTATTTGTGGCATATAACCAATCTGAGACCTATATGCCCAATCTTTAGCAATATCCTTATCATTAAATTTAAGAGTGCCAGAATCAGGCACTACCATACCTAGAAGGCATTTAATTAGCGTGGTCTTACCACAGCCATTGGGGCCTATCAAGGCGATACATTCTCCTTTATTGGTTTTAAATGAGATGCCATTCAAAACCTTGAGTTTACCAAAGCTCTTATGTATATGTGTTGTCTCTATCATAATTGTAGAGGTTTCATTAAAGGGTATTCGTCTTTGAGATTTTCGGGAGTGAGGCTAGGTATTACCTTTTCTGATTTGTCCATCAATACGGTTATCAAGCTGCGGAACAATACCATAGCAGGAGGATTCTTTTCTACTACCAAGCTAAACATACTTACTGGCCTATAAGGCACATCACCTACCTTGTCTTTATTGAGGTCATAACCTTCGTATTTATCCCAATAGTTGTGATTGAATGTATTAAGTACTAAAGACCCGTTAGTACCCACATCGAAAGTATTACCCATAAAATTGTTATTTGTGAGTATGATATCCAAGCAACTGGCTTGAATCTTCAGGCCCCAGCCATTATTCTTGAATGTATTCTTTGATACTGTTATTCTGCTGGCACCCTCAATGAATATGCCACTGGTGTTTTTTTCAAAAGTATTCCCGTCAATATAACTATCAGAAATTTCTTTCAAAAGAATGCCATATGCAGCATCACCCCAGTTTTCTTTAAAATAATTATGGAACATCCTTACATGATGAGAGAACATTACGGCTACACCCGCACCATTATTTTCAAAAACATTAGCTGCATATGTGTCATTGTTAGAGAACATAAAATGCAGTCCATAACGCATATTCTTAGTAGAAATATTTCTCCAGATAATAGAATGTGTGACAAATTCGAAATAAATACCATCACGATGTCCGTTAATAATATTGCCTTCGATCTTCATGCTATCGCATTTCCAACAATGAACACCATTGCCACTTTGCTGCTCCTGAAGCTGATGTGCGGAGAGCTTATTCCCTTTAATTGTGCAATTGGTACATCCTTGCGAATAAATCCCGAAAAAACAATCCACGAGAAGATTATTAATAACAGTCACATTTCTTCGGTTATATATTTTTACTCCTGCAAAATCCACAATACTGGAAATTCCTGAATTGATAACTTTAAAGCCATCCAGCACTACCCCATCTGCCTTAATAGAAACATTTTCGAATTGATGCTCTCCGTCTAATACTGGGTATCCTATACCTCTTAATACCAGTTGCTTATTAATAATCAGGTTCTTTTCATGATATAGTCCCGATTCTACCCATATTGTATCTGCATCATTGGCAAGGAGTATTGCCTGTGTTATGGATGTAATTGTCTGCTTATTGCCTACTCTCAATGAATTGGCAAAAGACTGGTGGATATATCCCAACATAAGACATACAAGCAGGCATACAATTCTCATAATGCTTCGCTCCAGATTGTTACTTCACCATGAAATACTTTCATCACATTATTCAAGCTATCTTTACTACTAAAAGCAGCCAGGTGTCCATCCATAGGGCATTTCAATTCAGGACTTTTTAGTACATAACTTTTACTCACTTCTATAAGCTGATGTTCATTGCAAAAATCAGCAAGAAAAAAGCTTGAACTATTCTTCCAATCGTATTGCATAGACCTAAGAAACTCATTCATACAATGTATATCGTCGAATTTGAAAGTTTTCCCTGTCTTAGTTAATATCTCAGCACCAAATCTTGGGTCGGAAATGGTCATTTTACAAAATGCACAGTTATCGGCACCTACATTAATCTTCTCAGGCGCTACTTTGCAACTTGTCAATGATAATATTGGCAATAATAAAAGCACTAGTGGCAAATGCAACTTCTTATAAATGCTTGCCTTTCTCCATTCTATTATGACACATAATAGCATAATGGCACCAATACCAATAAATATCCAACCACCTATATCAGGTATAGAATATGCTCCGAAATTCAACAACTGCTTAAACCCAATAAGAGGAGGTTGATAGGCCATACCAGGCACTACTATTGCCGCATGTGGATCTAAATTATGTCCATAGTTATACTCCCATTTCCAAAAATCCACCATTGCAAATACACCAAATGCTACAAAAAGAAAGAAAGAGATATGAAGCAAGCGCTTCCTGTTAACAATACTTACTAATAAAAAGATGAGTGCAAAAAAAACTACACAATAAGGCAGAATAGTAAATTCCGGAAAATCCTGATTATGTAATGTCTTCATACCTATGTAGTGATTCAACCCATTAATAATATCCACATTCCCATGTAAACCATTAGCATAGATCGTTAAACTTAAACCTTCCGGATATTGGGGAGCATTCAATTCTATTCGCCAAATAGGTGAGAATAGAACTGTAATCATAGCTATGCTGCATACAGCCAGCAATACTCTTGTCCAGACACTTAGTTTACTATTTTTCACCACTTACGATTTATATAGTTATGTAGTAAATAATTCGGCTTACCATATCAGAAATTCTCCTCTGTATGGTAAGCCGAATCAGATAATTGCTATTTCACTCAAATACTATTTCTGACACACTTACCATAGCCTTATTTAGCCTTTACACTATCCTCTTTAGGCTGGTTGGTACCTGTACTATATAGTAGTGGTACATTGCTACCTGCGGGAGATACTCGAACATAACCTGACATTTCCTGATGTAGTGCACTACAGAAATCTGTACAATACAACGGGAAGATACCTACACGATCAGGCACCCATTTCAGGGATTGCGTTTCGCCTGGCATAATCAGCAATTCTGAGGTCAATGCTCCTTTTATTGCAAAACCATGTGGTACATCCCAGTCTTGTTCCAGATTGGTAACGTGGAAGTATACCTCATCACCCATCTTTATACCTTCAATATTGTCAGGTACAAAGTGAGATCTGATAGCGGTCATATAGATATCAACTCGATTGCCAGAACGTACTACTTTTGTCGCACCTTCACCTTTAGAAACAAATTGATTCATATTCTCATCTATCTTATAGAATTTTACAGATTTACCTTTTATCAGGTCAGCAGATACAGCCTGTGCATAGTGAGGCTCTCCGATAGTAGGAAAATCTAAGATCAGCTGCATTTTATCACCACTAATATCAAACAACTGAGCACTCTGTGCCAATTCAGGTCCGGTAGGCAAATAACGATCTTTGGTGATCTTGTTATACGCTATTACATACTTGGCATTTGGCTTACGGGTATCGCCTCCAGGGACACATAAGTGACCTACAGAATAGTAGGTAGGTGCTCTATCCAATACTTTCAGGTCTTTGATATTCCATTTTACCACTTCACTGGAAACAAAAAATGAGGTATAAGCATTACCCTTACCATCAAATTCCGTATGTAATGGACCAAGACCCGGTTTCTTTACTTCACCATATAAAGCAGCGTCATATTTTATAACGGGTATTCCGCCGAATTCACCTTCAAAAGCTTTATCAGCAATGGCCCTTTGAATTTTATCAAAACTGAATACTGGGATCAAAGCAGCCAGCTTACCACTACCTACTATATACTCACCAGTAGGGTCTACATCGCAACCATGAGGCGATTTAGGACAAGGGATAAAATAGCATATATCCTTCAGCTCCTTAGTATCCAGTACCGTTACTTCAGTTTTCATTTCAGAAGTAGCAGTATGTGTTTTCTCATTATATACATTGTGAGCATACTTAGTAGGTATTTTTTTACCCTTTCCTGCTTTAAAGTACTCTTCTGCTTTTTTCCAGTTTACAGCCATGATAAAATCCTTATCACGTTGCGATGCATTTACTTCTAACAATGTATTTGCTTGTTCAGTATTATAGCAACTAAAGAAAAACCAGTCATGAGATTTAGCCTTACCTGCATGTGAAAGGTCAAAATTCACACCTGGGCACTCTAGTTGGAATGCCAATTCCATTTTGCCATCTTCTTTACCTACACTGATAAAGCTGATATGGCCCTTGAAATTCTTTTTGTAAGTATTTATCGGCACATCACCATTCTCATAGTCCGGCGGTACACTGAAACGAGTACCTGCGACCACATATTCAGTATTCTCTGTAATGAAAGGAGAACTGTGATTACCTGCACTATTAGGCAACTCTATGATCTCCGCTGTTCTAAAGGTAGTAAGGTCAATTCTGGCAACACGAGGAGTATTATTAGCATTACCAAATATCCATCTACCATCAATTTCACCATTGGTTTGAGATAATTCTGTATGATGAAGATCGTCCCAAGGCACAAAACCATGAGAAGTATTGAGCATAGGTTTCGTTTCTTCGCTAAATCCATAGCCCTTTTCTGGGTCAACAGAGAATACAGGTATTACTCTCAATAATCTACCACTAGGCAAACCATAAACGCTGAGCTGTCCACTGAAGCCTCCTGATAGGAAATTATAAAACTCATCATATTTACCCGGAGCAACATAAGACTTTGATGCAGCATCTCCGGTTACTGCATTACCGGCATTCTTGGGTTTGCAGGCATTGGCACCTATCATAAGTGTCATTGCACCAATGATAGGAAGGTATTTGAGCGATCTCATAGATTATATTTTATTTGTGAAGAATTGATTTTGTTGAATATTATTGTAAACTATTTTACGCCATCATTTTTCCTCATAAACTCATATAAAGCACGAGCATCATCATCACTTAGATTTTGATTAGGCATCCTTACCAAACATATCTCCAGCAATGCCTGAGCTTTAGGATCTTTATTGATCATGGCATCCGTATTAGTAACAAAATTCATGATCCATTCTGCTGTATGTCTTGAGGTCACACCCTTCCATCCCGGTCCTACTAATTTTTCCTCAGTCAATTTGTGGCAACTGTTACATTTTACAGAGAATACTTTTTCTCCTGCATCCGCCATTGCTGCATTAAGCGTAGCTGCTACATCTACATGCGTGAATTTTCCTTCGCCCCTGTTAGGGTCGTAAGATGGATTATCATTAGGTTTTGCATTTTCGGCATTGGATGCCAGTGTGGGAACATTATTTGCGGGGGTATTATTTCCACCGCAAGCTGCTAATAAAGCGCAAATACTAGTTAATAAGAGTAGCTTTTTCATATTTCTGAATTGTTTGTAAATAATTGATACTGCAAGATTAGAATGTCCGTCTCTGTGGCTATATGCGTTCAATCATAAATGCAATTTTTTTTGCTCAAAATGAGAAGAAATGACAATTGGCAAAAACATACTAACCCATTGAAAATGAGGGTTTTATAAGATAAATTATTGAGTAAAAAAGCATTCATGATACTAATCATGTATATTCATGCTACGTATCAGCTGTGGCAGAATGGGTGAAGGTTAATTTTATCTTGCTAAAATATTCCTTATGATGATAGATGTAGATTTTCTCCTGACGCATGGTGCTGCTTATAAAAAAGTAGCGCAAGGGGAAATGATCTTCATGGAAGGAAGTAGGTGCAATTTTTACTGTCAGCTGGTAAGTGGGAAAGTAAGATGGGCAAACATCAATGACGATGGCAAGGAATATCTGCAAACATTAGTAGAACCCGGTGAGTGTTTTGGAGAACTACCCCTTTTTGATGGAGGCACTTATGCAGCTACTGCTATTGCTGATGAAGACTCTGTTATTATCAAACTGCATGAGAGTACATTTCATCAAATCATACTCGAACACCCCGAAATACATTTATCCTTCTCCAAATTATTAGCAGAAAGATTGAGATTTAAGTTCTTCCTTCTCAGGGAGCTATTACATAACGAGCCAGAAGAAAGGATCTCAGCGCTCATTGGTTATCTAAAAGAAACAAATCATAATTATTGCAGTAGTTGTGGCAAGGTGAAACTAACAAGGCAACAAATAGCTAATATGACCTGCCTTAGAGTAGAAACCGTAATTCGAACCATGAGAACTATGCACGAAAAAGGTGAGATAGATATCAGGAAAGGTAAAGTTTACTGCCATGATATGAGCCCAGTCATATCCAAGAGCTGTTCAAAATAGTTGCTTTGCAGTAAACTATTCCATAATTAATGAACTTAAAAAAATGGTTAAGGATAGCATTTCTTAACATTCTGATCGTAGCTGCGATTGGTATCGTACTTCGTTACAAGATCGCTTATTCCTTGACATTTATAGACCAGAAACACTTATTACATGGTCATTCTCATTTTGCATTCTGCGGCTGGATAACACAGGCACTGATGGCTTTGATAGTAGCACGTCTATCTACTTACAGAGGTTTAGACCTTTTCAAGCGCTACAACATACTATTATTTGCCAATCTTATTTGCGCATATGGTATGTTATTGAGTTTCCCTGTACAAGGATATGGTGCAATATCTATTACATTCTCTACTGCATCACTCATTGTTTCCTATGTATTTGCAGTATATGTATGGAAAGATATTAAGCATTGTAGTGGAGATATTATAGTTTTCTCATGGTTCAAAGCTGCGACACTATTCAATGCACTATCCTCTTTAGGTGCATTAGGTCTAGCATTTATGATGATATCCAAAATAGCCAATGAAAACTGGTATTTAGCAGCTGTATACTTTTTCCTGCATTTTCAATACAATGGATGGTTTTGTTTTGCTATACTGGGACTATTATTTGAAAAATTAGCAGAATTGAAGGTACAGTCATCTACACTTAGGAATATTTTCAGATTGTTTTTTGTTGCGTGTATACCAGCATATTTCCTTTCTGCATTATGGATGCCAATGCCTACATGGGTTTACGTATTGGTAGTATGGGCTGCAATACTGCAGGTATGGGCATGGGGCTGGGCGACAATGTTGCTAATGAAAAAAAGTAAAACAATTAAAGCCCAAATATCTCCAATAGCATTCACTATTGTAAAACTTTCGTTACTTGCATTTACCATCAAATTGTTATTACAATTAGCCTCTACCATACCTTCACTTAGCACATTAACCTTTGGATTTAGGCCAATAGTGGTAGGTTATTTACATTTGGTTTTGTTGGGTTTTACAAGCTTATTTATCTTGGGCTATACAATCCATACAGGTTCTATTGAAAATAATAGAAGGCATAGAGTAGGCATCAGCATATTCATATCAGGTATCATACTTAATGAGATAGCCCTAATGATACAAGGAATAACAGCGATGAAATATGTAGTAGTACCCTACATCAATGAGATCCTTTTATTAATCGCTATTATAATGTTCTCCGGATTACTATTAATCAATATTCCAAACAGTAAGAACTAAACAACTGGTGGTTAAAAAAGGATGATTAATTATCATGATAGATATCGAGGATATCTTCAGATCGAAATAATTAAGTCGTT
>JBAWXE010000094.1:0-10705 GCA_037144255.1 Bacteroidota bacterium
GATACCTACTCTACCCATATCAGCCACCAGATGGGGCTGCATAGCGAGATAGATGGCGAGCTGCCCGAGGGTTTCCATCTGGCATACGATATGTTAACTTTGGAACTTTAGCTTACCTTTATTCCGTATAAACTGTCTATATTTATTTACCAAAATAGCAACCGAAACAATGAAGAAAATATTTGCCACCTTATTATTAGCTACAAGCTTTACCATTGCCGCACATGCGCAATACAGCAATGAGACCATACAATTAGGACAAAGTGCGCCTGATCTTTCTTTCCCATCGCCAAAGGGAGAAATATTGAAGATATCTGAAGTAAATAAAGGCAGAGTGGTATTGCTGGATTTCTGGGCATCGTGGTGCGGACCTTGCCGCAGAGCGAACCCAGGGTTGGTAGCACTGTATGAAAAATACAAAGGCAAGAAATTCAAAAATGCCAAGAATGGTTTTACCGTAATGAGCGTATCGCTGGATATGGATAAGAATGCATGGATGGCAGCTATAGACAAAGATAAGCTGGTGTGGCCTTACCACATGAGCGACCTGCTGCAATGGCGATCAAAAGCAGCCAGTGTATATGGGCTGCAATACATACCACAGGCTTTTCTAATAGATGCCAATGGTAAAATAGTAGGCAAATACAACCTGGCAGAAGAAGCAGATAAGGACATAGAAAAACTGCTGGCCAAGTAATAAATTACAATCAATTGCTATTTATTATATATTTTTATAAGAAGTAGCCGTATATTTTTGGGAGGAAAGTAAAAAACACTTACCTTCGCCAACTCATTTCACGCATGGCCAAATCCATGTATAAAAAAGGCAATAAACAATGAAAAAAGACATTCATCCACAGAGCTATCGCTTAGTAGTATTTAAAGATATGTCGAACGAGTATTCATTTTTGACTCGCTCTACAGCTGCAACCAAAGAAACTACCGTTTGGGAAGATGGTAATGAGTACCCACTGGTAAAAGTGGAAATCTCTCATATGTCTCACCCATTCTACACAGGTAAATCCATGTTTGTGGATACAGCAGGACGTATCGAGAAATTCAAGAAACGTTACGAAAAGAAAGCGAAATAAAAGCTTTGCTATATATTACTTGCATCACGCATTAAAAATCCCGACTTTTGTCGGGATTTTTTCATTATGGCCATTATACTATTTGACGATACTACGAGACAGCATTTCCTACCATTTGCACATACGAGGCCGATGGCAGATATGCGTTGTGGCATCATGACCATGCGTGAACGTTGGGAATACTGTATGCAGCAAAAGAGCAGTACCCTGACAGAATCGTACTTGCAAAAGGTATTCCCTCTGGAAACAGAAGGCAATAATATATTGATCAATGGGAAAGTATTTGCTGATGGCAGTCTGGTAAAAGCAATACGATCGTTAGCAGCGAATACAAAACTTATTTATCAAGGAACTGTGATAGCTGCAAGAACCAGCGAAAGTGACTTGCACTTCTCTAGCCTAGATAAACACCTGAATGAACTTACAGAACAAGTATATACACCAACAGTGCATATGCTACTGCATACTTGGGATATGTTCAGCCAGAATGATCGTGCCATAAGGGAGGACTATACCTTATTAACTAATGGACGTACCAGTGCTGCAATACCTGATGATGTAATAGTGCGTGGTAATGATATCTTTATAGAAGATGGAGCCATTATCAATGCAGGTACGATAATTAATGCCACTACAGGCCCTGTGTATATTGGTAAGGATGCAGAGATACTGGAAGGCTGTATGCTACGCGGACCAATAGCACTATGTGAACATGCTGTAGTGAAAATGGGAGCCAAAATATATGGCGCTACAACTATAGGTACAGGCTGTAAAGTAGGAGGAGAAATAAGTAATGTAGTATTCTTTGCCAATAGCAATAAAGGCCATGATGGCTTTTTGGGCAATGCTGTAATAGGTGAATGGTGCAACCTTGGTGCAGATACTAACGGATCGAATCTAAAGAATAACTATGATGTAGTGGCAGTATGGGACGAACATCAAAACAAATCTGTGAAAACAGGATTACAATTTTGTGGATTGCTGATGGGCGACCATTCTAAGTGTGGTATCAATACTATGTTCAATACAGGAACAGTAGTAGGTGTATCGGCTAATATATTTGGCGGGAGTTTTCCGGATAAATTCATACCATCTTTTTCGTGGGGCGGTAGTGAACAAATGACCACTTATCAATTTGACAAAGCAATGGATACTGCTAATAGAATGATGAGCCGTAGGAATACACAATTATCAGAATCTGAGAAAGACATGTATCAATACATCTTTCAAAAAACGTCCTACCAAAGAGAAGAAACTATTGACTAACAATATTTTACTAATAAAAACATACATAACATTCAATACAAACAATATCATGCGTAAAAAAATTGTAGCAGCCAACTGGAAAATGAACCTCACATTAGAGGAAGGAAAAAAATTGGTAGACGGAATTATTGCCGGAGGAGCAGCACTAAGCGAAACAAAACAAGTAGTAATAGCCCCACCATATGTGCATCTGACACAAACTGGAACGCAGTTGCAGGGCAAAGCATTTATGAATCTAGGAGCACAAAACTGCTATAGCGAAGCATCAGGAGCCTATACAGGTGAAATATCGGCAACAATGCTGGCAAGTGCGGGTGTGCAATATGTAATAATAGGCCACTCTGAAAGAAGAGAATATTTTAAAGAAGACGATATGATGCTGGCAAAAAAGACCGATCAGGGTCTGAAAAATGGCCTGAAAGTGATCTTTTGCTGTGGTGAACCATTAGAGATACGTGATGCTAATACACAAAATGAATATGTAGGCACACAAATAAAAGCAGGATTGTTTCACCTGAGTGTAGAAGAATTAAAGAATATAGTAATAGCCTACGAGCCAATATGGGCAATAGGTACAGGCCGTACGGCATCATCTCAACAAGCACAAGAAATGCATGCACATATACGTTGTGTGATAGCAGCACAATATGGTGCTGCTGCAGCTGCAGATATGAGTATATTATATGGTGGAAGCTGTAAACCATCGAATGCAGATGAATTATTTGCATGCCCGGATGTGGATGGCGGATTGATAGGCGGAGCTGCATTGAAAGCAGATGAATTCCTTGGTATTATAGCTGCTATGGTAAAAGCATAAAAAAGTAGCTAAAAAGTTTGAAGAAAGAAAAAACACTGTTATCTTTGCAGTCCCAAAATAAAGATGGCGCGTTGGTCAATCGTCTCAGACGCCTCCCTTTCACGGAGGAATGACGGGTTCGACTCCCGTACGTGCTACAAAAAGGCTACCGAATGGTAGCCTTTTTTATTGATCAAATTATAACTTTGTAATAATGACATTTAAAAAGGCCTCGTAGTACAATGGATAGTACAAGAGTTTCCGAAGCTCCAAATCCAGGTTCGATTCCTGGCGAGGCCACTAATTAAGAAGCAAACATGATGATGGTTGCTTCTTAATCTAAAAAATATTATAATCTTATTTAAAGGAATACACCTTGCAGGAAAATATATGCTACAGAGAAATAAATGATAAGCCCTGTGACATCTACCAGTGTTGCAATGAATGGAGCAGAGGAAACAGCAGGATCTGCACCAAGTCGTTTCAGTAATAATGGCAACATTGAGCCTGCTAAAGTACCCCATAGCACCACTCCTATTAGCGCAGTGCCTACAGTAAGCCCCACCATCATCCAGTGTGGGCCATAAATAGTACTAAACAAACTCCAAGTAGCAATACGTAAGAAACCTACCGTACCTAATACTGCACCCAGCATAAGACCAGAGAGTATCTCCCTACGCATGATGCGCCACCAGTCGCGCAGGGTAATATCACCTACTGCTAATGCTTGTATAATAAGTGTAGCAGCTTGTGATCCACTATTACCACCACTGGAAATAATAAGCGGAACAAACAATGCAAGTACTACTGCTTTTTCAATTTCATTCTGAAAGAAACCCATAGCAGTCGCGGTGAGCATCTCTCCCAAAAAGAGTACTACCAGCCAACCGATACGTTTCTTGAATAAGCGGAACAAAGGCATTTCCAAATAAGGTTCATCTAGGGCCTCGGTACCACCCATCTTTTGCATATCCTCACTGAAAGCCTCAGTAGTAACCCACAGTACGTCATCAATTGTAACGATACCCAATAGTATATTATGGTCATCTACCACAGGTAGTGCCACACGATTATTCATTTTGAACACATCATTGGCCATTGTCTCCTCATCATTCACATTAAGAGATATGTACCTACCATCCATTACCTCACTTACTAGTTTTTCAGGACTGGCCAAGAGAAATTCCCTGATCCTAACGTCATCTATCAAGCGACCATGTTCATCTATCACATAGATCACATCTATGGTCTCAGAATCCTTACCATGCGTACGTATATGATCTAATACCTCATGTACTGTCCAGTCTTTGAAAACAGCAATATAATCGGGTGTCATGAGACGCCCTACACTACCCTCTTTATAGCCAAGAAGGCTGAGTGTAACCCTACGCTCTTCCGGATCTAGGAGTTTTACTAACTCCTTTACAGCTTCACTAGGCAATTCCTCTAAGAATGATGTACGATCATCCGCAGGAAGTTCGTTCAGCAGTTCTACTATCTTATAAGGGGGCAGTTCGCGTATGATACGCTTCTGAGTAGTATGGTCTAATATTTTAAAAGTGCTGGCAGCACGGTGTATAGAAAGATGTTCTATGATCTCTATCTCCCTGTCAGGCATATCATTGATAAGCTCAGCCACATCGCTTATATTCTGATCATCCAATAACTCTCTGATCTTATCAGAGTCATGTTTACCCGATAAAACTTGAAACTGCTCAGACAGTACAGTAAGGTATTGTTGTTCAGGGGACATGCCAGACTATTTTACGGGTAATAATTGGCGCAAAAATACAAGTATTAAGCTATGAACAACCATCTTTTAAAAATTATCTAAAAGTTAATAGATAAGTAGTGTGAGGCTTGCGCCAGTATTGTGTTTTAAGGAATATTTTTCATAACTTAGTGAATACCACTCTATATAAAATCATTCATCATCCAGAATTCCAACACCCATGGATACCATATCAGAAGTACTGGCACAATTACGTAAAGAAGGTTATACTGAAGATTTCAACCTTCAACAAACATGCTTAGTTTGTCGGGATGGACATTTTCAGGTTTTTCATTACGAGTTTGTAATAGATAAATTTTACAGATTTGAAGGAGAAAGTGACCCGGGAGATGAAGCTATAGTATACGCTATATCTTCTCCCAAATACAATATAAAAGGGGTGCTAATAAATGGTGGCGGCATATATGCAGATGATGTGACCAATGAAATGGTAGACAGTCTGAAAATTACCTCTCAATAAGAACAAGGTTTTTTATAAACATAAATATTCTTATATTTATACTATAAAACCAAAAATCACATAAAAAAACTACTACTCTTTATCCTACTGATAATAAGCACAAAAGTAGATGCACAAAATTATCAATGCCTCCAAGCCGGAGTGAAACATTATTTCACAAATGGTAATCATTATTTGCGAGGCATTAGAATAGATTCAACAACGGTGCAAGGAAGTAATTTTTTTTATTATCCTTTTCATACACAAAGATTTGCTGGTTCACAACTCACAAATATTAATAATGGTAGCTGGTTAGGTTACAGCGTTATTCAACTAAGTGATGGGACTTTCTTGTTTGATAATATGTGGGGAGATACTGTAATAATAAAAACACAGGCAAGTGTGGGTAGTACTTGGACTTTCTATAACGATACAAGTAGCAGAAATTATATAGCTACAGTAACGGCGGTAGATACCATGACGGTACTAGGCAACATAGACAGCATAAAGAAGATAACTATCAGCGCATATAACGGAAGTACTGCTGCGCCTAGTGATGCTGTAAATAATTTCCAATTAATACTAAGTAAGAATTATGGGTTTGTACAGATATTCGACCTTTTTACTTTCCCTTATCGTAGGCCTGATACTTCATTTTATCAAACAGGTTTAGATTATCATTTAGATACTGTATGTCGTGGCGTATGGCCGGCTGGGCCTAATTATAATAATTCCATTTTTAAGATCATAGATTATAAAGTGCCTACATTTCTAGACATGTTCAATTATAATATTGGGGATATTTTCGAGACTGAATATTCTTATAATATAAATGATAACAATCAAACGACCTTTACTTCTGATATGTATATCGTTGATACAATTGTCGGTAAAACTATAGTTGATCCATATCACACACATTATGATACAAAAAGAGGGATGAATAGAACAGAGACACACATTTTGTACAATGGCATTAACTACCCAACTATAATTAAGAACTACTACATGTATTTTGGCCCTATTGGATATGATGTAGACACTTCTCAACTTGCACATACCGACAAAATTCCTGAAGAATATGGCTTGGACTCACTGATTTACTATAACCCTAAGGATACAAGCAATGGCTATACTGGTCTTTTATACTATTTAACAATGTATCCTAATCCAAATTATATAGAATGGTGTCCTACTCAATATAATTTTAAGGCCGGTTCTTATCCAATCAACATGCAAAACTGTGCAACGAGTTTTAATGCAACATTCCCATATGATGAACCATACGACACAATCTTACGTTTTACTGTAATAAATGGAGTGGCATCCGGAAATTACATTCCATTGAATCCAAGATTAGGTGTTAATGATATTAAAGAAAATGAATTTAAACTCTACCCTAATCCTGCAAATGAAATAATACATATTCAATTCAATAAACAAGAAAATTGCACGGTGAGTATTATCAATATGATGGGCCAAGCACTACTGAGTGAACAATGTAATGGGCCAAGCACTACTATACCTATATCTGATATACCCACCGGAATATATGATGTTAGAATACAAATTGACAATGGCACTACCTCACATCAGAAAATTGTGATACAGCACTAATACTTCCACTATGAAAAAACTATTACTCTTTATCCTACTGATAACAAGCACAAAAATAGATGCCCAGAACTATCAATGTCTGCAAGCCGGAGTAAAAAGGTATTTTATTGACAGTTCAGGGTACTTACGTGGTATGCGTATAGACTCTGTAAGAACACAAGGAAGCAATACGCTATACTATCCTTTTCATACTTTAAGAGGTAGAGGAGATGTTTCACTTGGCATTTACCCAAATACTATAAAAGGAAGTTGGTTAGGAGAGAAGGCTATTCAAGACCTGAATGGCAATTTTATGTTCATGAATTATTTCAATGATACTGTATTCATTAACACACAGGCTAGTATTGGGAATAATTGGATATTTTACAATGACACTTCCAGTAAATACTATACAGCAACTTTAGTATCAATGGATACAATGACCGTATTGGGTGTAATTGATTCAATCAAAAAGATAACCATTAATGCATACACAGGTACAACAATACTAAATACTGATCCTGCAAATAATTTTCAAATCATTCTTAGTAAAGATCATGGATTTTTACAAATATTCGATCTATATACCTTCCCTTATGATTATTTGGATAGTGCAGGGTCTAGTACTGGATGGGATAATTACTTAGAAAAAATCAAAAATTTACAAGGAAGTTTTCAAGCAAACTCAACTTTCAATCTAGTAGATTATCATATACCCACATACCAAGAGCTACATAGTAATTGGAATGTAGGAGATATCTATTCTTACTATAATCTCTGGACTACAAATATTAATACAGGATTAGTACCACCCAACTTCACTAATGATACGATTGTAGGTAAAACTGTTTTTACAGATAGTACTGTTTTTACAATCCATTATAGTTATTACGATAATTCGGCAATACCTACTGGTGGGTCTGTAGTAATTACTACAGGTACAGGATTATATTGCGTACATAACATTCCACATATGGATACAACATATATGCCTGAGGAAATGTGTTGTACTAATTGGGGATATTATGCCTATCATTACTATTACCCTAATGATACAGCCTTTGGATTTGAATCTCCTTCATATTTATATAAATACGACAACTATATTTTTGCACCTCTTACCTTACTACTTTACGATTCAACCGAAAAAACAGGAATAGGCCCTATCACCATGAATGAACAAGATCTTAGCATACCCCTAACGGCTGATTTTCACCTTTTAAGGTGTTACAGAAATGGGCAATGGTATAATTATATGGGAGCTGAAGATGTACAGAAAGTAAATTTCAATAATAATGACTGTATAGTATTTCCTAACCCTGCTAATAACAACTTACATATACAGTTCAACAAACAAGAAAATTGTACAGTAAGCATCATTAATATGATGGGACAAGTAGTACTATACAAAAATTGTAATGCTACAGAGGTAGTCTTAAATACATCAGATATCTCGGCAGGAATGTATGATATAAAAATACAAACCGAAAAGGGTGCAGTATCTCATCAGAAAATAGTGTTAATACACTAGACTAGAAAAATCCTTTGGAAAGCCTAATTATAAAGGGAATTAGGTATAATCTATCATTTTTTAGAGAAGTTGGGGTAATGATTCATTGTTTTTAGAAGTTTTTTTATACCTTTGCCAACCGTTTTTGGCGAGGTAGCTCAGATGGTTAGAGCGCAGGATTCATAACCCTGAGGTCACGGGTTCAACTCCCGTCTTCGCTACTGAAAGAGACAAGTCAGCTATTTTGCTGGCTTTCTCTTTTTCCACACCTTCTGAAATGCTTTGCAGGCAAGGGATTAGAGAAAATACCTGATTCATATTATCGGTTAGATATACCCTATTTTCGGGAACTATCACTAAACCCTCTGGAAACACTACTTTTTGAATCCTTTGCCTGTTGTCAGTATCGCCAAACTCCCAGTGTTTACTGATGTTTTGACAAACTTCAATAGCTTTTCCCATAAAAATATCGTGGTTAGATAGCCTACTTTCCAACTCGGCTATTATGCCCTTCCTATTAAGAATTTCAGGCTCTATTTCATTCCTATACTTAAAATAAATATCTTCTCCAATGCTATTGCCTAAAAGAAATTTTCTTTCAAGGTTCTTTAGCTGTTCTTCCGATTCTGACAGTAGTTTTCTTTGGGGTAATGGAACAAGAGCCACCGGATGAAGGGTAATAAGTTTTATTAACAACTTAGATAGTGCATTTTGTTACGGTAAAACAATAAATATGGGTAGTAATAGCTGATATTGTAAAAAAGCCCTTCTTTGTATGCCTCTGCCAGTGAGCTTTACCGCTGGTAGAGTTCATTTTATTGCGGTAATTTTATTACTCTGATACCCATAAAAAAACAGGCAACCTACATAGATTGCCTGTTTAGTATCTCTTATATCTTACCAACTACTTTGATACACTACCCACTACCACCCTTACTCTTTAGTAATATTATTCCCTTAAAATAACTCATTAAAAATCTAATAAAAACCGCAATCAAAGCAAATACAATTGCATTTAACAACATACTATTTGATAATAGTATGATTTTTTTATAAAAGAAATAAAAAAACTGAACTTTATATGCAGTAGTATTCATATTCCAAGTTATCCCAAAACCAAGAAATGCACAGATCCAAAGTATAGGCCAATACAAGAAAAAAAACATTATTGCTGTATAAATGTATTTCTTGGAAACAATCTTATAACTCTTCATCTAATTAGTTTTTGGGAGCTCCAGCTGTACAATCATTTGAACTACTAGTTGGCTTTTCAGTTTTGCATAAGCGGTAGAATCCATTTGCTTTAGCTTATTAGCAAACTTGTTTTCTTTCCTTTGAAGTTTCTTGAGTAGTCTGTCTTGTTGCTTTTCAATTTGATGATTATACTTGTTGAGATCATGCAATCTCATATCCACATAATGTTTAGATGCATATACAGCATTACCTTCTTCCTGAGCCAATGCATGAATGGATGGAGAAATACTGAATACAGCAAATAGTATGATAAATAATATGGATTGTTTCAACTTCATAGAGATTAGCGTTTATTGCCTATATGTTTACATGATGAAATAGAGAGTTATAGTTTGTAATTAATCAACTATGTTAAAGCTATTAACTTTATTTTAACAAAACAAAAGGCACAAAACATATTTATTATTTACATCTAATTAAATATCTCAGATATAACAACGTCAATAATCTCTCAAATTCAGTCTAATAAATACTTTGACTTCATTTCATTTGAAATGAAGTCAACTAAATATCTACTCAAAATTTAATTCATATTTATTTTAAAATATGTAAAACTTTTCTGTTTCTGAGAATATAATACTCAAGAAGCACATTCATCAACACTCTTGGGAATTATTAAAGATGATGTGGCAAGTAAAATAGTGTATAGGAAGGCTGGTATTGAAAGATCCGGTACTCCGCTAAAACAAATAAGTATGAAACAAAAAGAGTTAAGTGCCAAATTATTAGTTGCCATTACGCAACAATTACCTATCGTCGGTGAACAATACAACATGGACATTGATATAGCCAAGTTTTTTGAAAATGAATATCCATGTAGCGACTATCAGAAAATGGCAAGCTGGAATTATTCACCACTATTAACTGACACAGACAAAGCGAAATTAAAAGAGTTATTAGAGAATGAAGAATATTTTGAAATTTACAAAGAATACATCTATGAAACGGATGAGTATATAGA
>JBAWXE010000095.1:0-10660 GCA_037144255.1 Bacteroidota bacterium
TATGATAGAAGATGAGAATAACCTGTACATACACTGTGCAGGTGGTTATCGTTCAGTAATCGCTGCTTCATTACTCAAACGTCAGGGTATACACAACCTGCGCAATGTGCTGGGTGGTTTCGGCAAGATCAAACTGATACCTAACATGCCTATAGTAATACCTGCCTCTCAGGAAGTTTAGGCCTTAAATAACTGTATAGTACACAGAGGCTTGTAGATATTCTACAAGCCTCTGTCAGTATTGGCCCACCTACTTTATAGATTTCAGTTAAGTCTACTTATTGAATATCAATGTATGTACATGTAATTTTAATGTAACTTTGTGTAACAATTCTCAAAAAGGAGTTTTTATGCAAACAACCCGTACAGTGGCACAAATAGAAGCAGCCACAACGGCCATGGTAGGGCCTCATACAGTAAAGAGGGCCTTGCCCGTTCGTCACCTGAAGCAAGTAGACCCATTTATCTTCATAGATTATCTTGCACCCTACGAAGTAGCTACCGGTACAGGAACAGAACGTATACCACCGCATCCGCATGCCGGTTTTGAAGTAGTGACCTACCTGATAGAAGGCAAGGGTTTTCACAGAGATAGCATAGGTAATGAACAACTATCAAGTGCCGGTGATATCAACTGGATGACATCCGGTAAGGGTATCATCCACTCAGAAGGCTCAATAGAAGAAAAGGAACTGACAAATGGGCGTAATAGTCTGATGCAGGTATGGATCAACTTGCCAGCCGCAAAGAAGTTCATAGACCCATCATTTCGCCACTATGCAGCAGCTACATTGCCTGTGATAGATAAAGGCAACACTTGGGTAAAAGTATTGATAGGCACCTATGAAGGGGTGGTATCACCTGTGAGTACATATACCCCAATGTACTATTACCACGTGAAGGTAAAAGTAGGAGAAGTATTCTCCTATGCTGTAGACCCTGCGCACACAGCAGGCATATATGTGATGGATGGTAGTATGAAAGTACTGGACCATGCAGCTACTGCAGGTACAGTATTAGAAATGAATAATGATGGAGATACTGTAGCTGTAAGAGCCATAACAGACGTGACTTTCATAGCTTTTGGAGGGCTACCTATCAATGAGAAAGTAGTGAGCTACGGACCATTTGTAATGAATGATTTTGGCGAGATACAAAAAGCGATAGAAGACTACGAAACAGGCAAGATGGGATTCTTGGAATATTAGTTTTTAGTGAGTGGTTAAGTGAAGAAAGCCTGTACAATTTGTACAGGCTTTTCTTATTATATCCTACGAATGTCGGCACCCAAGGCATTGAGGCGTTCATCTATACGTTCGTAACCACGGTCTATTTGATGTATGTTCTGTATAGTGCTTTTACCCTGTGCTGATAGTGCTGCTATGAGCAGTGCTACACCTGCACGAATATCCGGCGATACCATATTGATACCGCGAAGAGGTACTTGCCTGTTCAGACCTATGACCACAGCACGGTGCGGATCGCATAGTACGATCTGTGCACCCATTTCTATGAGTTTATCTACAAAGAACAAGCGGCTTTCAAACATCTTTTGATGTACAAGAACGGTACCCTTGGCTTGTGTAGCTATCACCAATACAATACTAAGCAGATCGGGTGTAAAGCCCGGCCATGGATGATCGTAGACGGTGAGTATAGAACCATCTATAAACGTTTGAATGCGGTAACTATCCTGTGCAGGTATGTAGATATCATCGCCGGTAATAGAGAAATCAATACCTAAGCGATGGAATGTTTCCGGTATGATACCCAGGTGTTCTACATTCACATTCTTGATAGTGAGTTCACTTTGGGTCATTGCAGCAAGCCCTATAAAAGAACCTACTTCTATCATATCAGAAAGTAAACGATGTTCACAACCAGTAAGTTTTGCTACACCCTCAACGCGAAGCATATTAGAACCGATACCGGTAATCGTTGCTCCCATGCGGTTGAGCATATGGCAGAGCTGTTGCACATAGGGTTCGCAGGCAGCATTGTATAAAGTGGTTACCCCTTCTGCCAGCACTGCAGCCATTACCAAATTGGCAGTACCGGTTACAGAAGGTTCTTCCATCAACAGGTCGGCACCGCGGAGACCCTTACCATCCAGAATGAACAGATGTTCTTCGGAATCATAATCGAAATGCACACCCATTTTCTCGAAACCACGTATGTGAGTATCGAGCCTGCGGCGGCCTATTTTATCGCCACCGGGTTGTGGTATATGTGCTTTTCGAAAACGAGCCAGCATAGGGCCTGCCAGCATCACAGTGCCACGCAGTTTGCCGGATTTTTTCTTGAACACATCGCTGATGAAATGATCAGGATTAATATTATCTGCTTGTAGAATAATTGTATTGGGAGTAGGCCGATCAATACGTACACCCATATCGCTTAATAGCTCTATGAGCATGTTCACATCTACAATGTCAGGAACATTGTGGAGTGTTACTTGTTGATCTGTAAGCAATACAGCGCATAACACCTGTAACGCTTCATTTTTAGCTCCCTGCGGTGTGATGGTGCCTTTGAGTTGGCGACCTCCGCGAATTTCGAAAGCGTTCATGTGATGGCTGTATTTTATTTAGGTTTGTTCTTGTTGAATTTACGGTTTTTATTGAAACCATTATTATTATCAAAACTGCGTTGGTTGTTTTGTCCGTCTCTGCCACCATCTCTACCGCCGCCGCCGGGTCTGCCGCCACCGCCTTTGAAGTTGCGGTTATTGCCACCTTTGAAATTGCGACTATTTTGACCTTCTCTACCACCATTGTTATTGGTTCTGGTGTCCAGATGTACACGGTAACCACCGGTCTCGTAGGTCATCTCGCCTTTACTAAGTATGGCCAATTCATTTTTGATCATATCATCGTGTACAGGTTCTTTATGCCAGTTGGTATAAGCTAGCTTCATATAATAACCTATGGCCTGAGTGAAACCTTGTTTCTTATCCTTGTCAGTTTCAGCCATTCCTTTTTCCAGCAGCGATTCTAGGTTTCTACCTAAGTGTCGATGAGAGATATCTTTTTGAGGATAAGGGATCACTTCCGGTTTTTTGAAAACCTGTTCAGGAGTAGGAGCAGGATAGGGAGCATCTACATCCAGTTTGAAATCTGTCATTTGGTACAGATGATCCCAAAGTTTGTGTTTGTAATCCTCGATGGTCTTCAAATGAGGATTGAGAGTACCCATCAGCTCTATGATGGCTTCGGCATTGCGTAAACGTCTGGCCCTGTCATCGATAGTAACGAGGTATTCCACCATCCGTTGCACATTTCTCCCATATTCGGGCATCAGCATTTTACTGCGTGTAGTATTATATTCCATGAAAAATTGAGATAGATCAGTTAATAAAAACTCTAAAAACAAAAAAGCATAATCAGTTGAAAGAAGCTTGGTAAGTCTTTTCCTGTTTGGAGGGATGGAAAATATTACCGGGGTATGCTTAGAGCAAATATACATTAAATGAGATAATTAATTGACCATATTCTTCTAAATTCGCCACAAATCATTCATATGCTCTCTTTGAACTTACAAGGTAAGAATGCGCTGGTAGCAGGCAGTACACAAGGTATTGGGCTGGCTTCGGCACAAGCACTGGCATCCTTGGGTGCTAATTGTGTATTAATAGCGCGTAATGAAGCCTCATTACAAGCGGCTGTAGCTACACTGGATACCGGCAAGGGGCAAAAGCACCAATATCTTATTGCAGATTTTCAACATTCGGAACAAGTTGGTAAAGTAATAGAGGCTTTTGTGAAGGATCATACTATACATATACTGATAAATAATAGCGGCGGACCAACTGCAGGACCAATTGTGGAAGCAAAACAGGAATCTTTTCTGCAAGCCTTTCAACAACATTTAATATGTAATCATTTGCTGGCTACATTTGTTATACCCGGTATGAAAGCGGCTAAATACGGACGTATAATAAATATCATTTCTACATCGGTAAGAATACCATTGAAAGGACTAGGTGTTTCTAATACTATCAGAGGTGCCGTAGCATCCTGGTCTAAAACTATGGCCAATGAATTGGGTGCATTTGGTATTACGGTGAACAATGTATTGCCCGGTGCAACGGCTACGGGCAGACTGGAAGCTATCATCAACAATAAAGTAGCTAAAACAGGAGCTGCACAAGAAGCTGTAGAGAAAGAAATGCTGGAAGAAATACCGGCCAAGCGTTTTGGTCAACCCGAGGAGATAGCAGCCATGGTAGCCTTTCTAGCCTCTCCGGCAGCCGGATATGTGAATGGTGTAAGTATACCTGTTGATGGCGGACGAACAGGTACTATTTAGAGTGTCTTTGTATGTGAATTTCGGGGCTGCCAATAAATAAATTTCTCTGAATTTTTAGATGATATTGAACATATTGCGCTTTTCAAATTGTATAAAAACGCACTATTTTTTAGTGACATAAAAATGACATTAAGAAAAAAATAGGAGTGAAAAATCGGCTGAAACCCGCGTCAGTACTGAGAAAATTTTTTTATAAAATGTGTATAAAGTTTGGTTATAGTTTCATAGTTTTGCCCCTGCTTTGTCTAAAAGGAAAGTTAATTTTCAAATTTATTCCTGTGTCAGAATATATTAACCCGATGTTACGGAGAATTGCCCAGTCTACTTTCGCATTGATCGTTGTCTTGCTATTAAGCAATTTTTCGGCTTTTGCAGCACCAGATGGTAAAGCTCTTTTCCAGTCAAATTGCGCTGCTTGTCATAATCCGCTCAAGGACGCTACTGGTCCGGCTTTGCAGGGTATTGACAAAACCTTCCCTAGTAAGGAATGGGGCTACAAATGGATCCATAACTCTGCTGCACTGATAGCTGCCGGAGATAAGGATGCCACTACCATTTACAACAAGTTCAACCACACAGCTATGACAGCTTTCCCTCAGTTAACTACTGAGGAGATAGATGCCATATTAAAATATGTGGATGATTATAAAGCTCCAGTTGCTGCAGCGCCTGCTGCCGGTGGAGAAGCTAATGAAACAGCCTCTGAAAATTCTTGGGTATATACCATTATCACTATCGCGCTGGTACTGTTAGTGATCATCCTTTGGAAAGCCAATAACGGTCTGCGTCGTATCGCAAATGAAAAAGTAGGATTACCTACAGAAAAAGAAATTCCTGTTTACCGTAACAAACTGTTCATTGCTATCACTACCATAGTAGTATTGATACTGGCAGGTTACTGGATGGTAAATGGTGCGGTGAATATGGGTCGCCAACAAAACTACCAACCATTACAACCGATATTCTATTCTCACAAAGTACACGCAGGTATCAATCAGATCAATTGTCTGTATTGCCACGCAGGTGCTGAAAAGAGCCGTCAGGCTATGATCCCTTCATCTAACGTATGTATGAACTGTCACAAACAGATCAACGAATACACAGGTGCAAAAGATCATCAGTTAGTAACATCAGAAGGTACGCATATAGACGGTACTGCTCAAATTCAAGAATTATACAAGTATGCCGGTTGGGATCCTGCTAAGAAGGATTACAAACGTGATGAAAAAGGAAAGATCATGGCAACACCTATACAATGGGTGAAGATCCACAATCTGCCTGATCACGTATACTTCAACCACTCACAACACGTAAAAGTGGGTAAAGTACAATGTCAACGTTGCCATGGACCCATACAAGATATGGATGAAGTTTACCAATTCTCTCCATTATCAATGGGTTGGTGCGTGAATTGTCACCGTCAGACAGAAGTACAATTTGCGGACAACAATTACTACAAGATCTTTGAAAAATATCACGAAGAATTGAAATCCGGAAAGCGTACCAAAGTAACCGTTGATGATATCGGCGGTACTGAGTGTCAACGTTGCCACTATTAAAGAAGACAGTTACAGAGATACTTTTTATTAAATAAAAATTATTCGGAACCATATTATACCGGATTGAACGTATGAGTCAAAAACAATACTGGAAGGGTCTTGAGGAGTTGCAGGATACTGCCGCTCATAAAGAAGTGGTAGCAAACGAGTTCAAGGAGCCATTGCCATTTGATCTGAGCGATAGTCTGCTTGAAGCTACTACCCCCCGCCGCGACTTTTTGAAGTATTTGGGTTACAGCACAGTTGCTGCTACATTGGTTGCAAGCTGCGAAATGCCTGTACGCCGCGCTATTCCGTATGCTATTAAGCCTGAAGATATTGTTCCGGGAGTTCCCAACTATTATGCTTCAACGTTTGTAGATGGAGGAGATTATTGTGCAGTAGTGGTAAAGACACGTGATGGTCGCCCTATCAAAATAGAAGGTAACGAACGTTCCTCTATTTCTCGTGGTGGTACATCTGCACGTGTTCAGGCTTCTGTACTTAATCTTTATGATAAGGCACGTTTACGTCAGCCTTATGCAGATGGTAAAGAAGCTACTTTCGAAGCTATCGACCGTTCTGTAAAAGACGCATTATCCTCTAATACTAAGCCTGTATACATTCTTACAGGAAGTATGATGAGTCCTACTACTAAAGAGATCATCAGTCAGTTCGTTGCAAAATATCCTACAGCCAAGCATGTAGTATACGATCCTATTTCATACTCAGGTATGTTATTGGCTAACGAAGCGAGCTATGGCAAACGTGCATTGCCTTCTTATCATTTCGATAAAGCGCAAACGATCGTGAGCCTGGGTGCAGATTTTTTAGGTACATGGTTATCGCCTATTGAATTTGCAAAACAATATGGTGCAGGCCGTAAGGTGAGTGTGAAAAACATGAAGTTGTCTAAACTCTACAATGTAGAGTCTATGCATACTATCACCGGTGCTGCTGCCGATCATCGTGCTACTTGCAAACCATCAGAAACAGGTGCTGTTGCTATCGCATTATACAATGCCATAGTAAGCGGTACACAACCTGCTCTTGCCAGCAAGAAACTGAATGATCTGGTGAACGGTGCTGCTGCCGACTTGAAAAAAGGTAATGGCCTTGTAGTATGCGGTTCTAACGATGTTAATATTCAAATAGTTGTAAACGCTATCAACAATGCGATAGGTGCTAATGGCAATACTATCAATTGGGGCGTAACAAGTAATTATAAGCAAGGTATTGATGCTGACATGGTAGCCATGGTGGATGCTATGAATGCAGGACAGGTTGGAGCCGTGATGATACATGGTGTAAATCCTGTGTATGAATACCATGATAATAAGAAATTCATAGATGGTTTAGTAAAAGTGCCGGTTACAGTATCTTTTGCAGATCATATGGATGAAACTGCACAAAGATGTAAGTTCATCGTTCCTGATCATAACTATCTGGAAAGCTGGGGTGATGCAGAACCTAAAACAGGTTACTACAGCCTTATGCAACCGGGTATTGCACCATTGTTCAAAACACGTGCATTCCAAGATAGCTTAATGACTTGGGCAGGTTCCACTACTACTTATGGTGATTTCTGGAAACAATATTGGACCAACAAATTAGGTGGTCAAAGCAATTTTGATGCTGCCTTACAAGATGGTATCATCGAACCTGCAACTATGCCTACGGCAGGTGCTTCTTTTGCTGGGAATGTTGCAGATGCAATCGCTAAAGTGCAAGTAGCGAAAGCAAGTACAGGACTGGAACTGGTAGTATACCAAAAAGTAGCTATCGGCCATGGTGGTGCATGGAGTAACAATCCTTGGTTGTTAGAAATGCCGGATCCTATTACTAAAGCCACTTGGGACAACTACGCATGCGTATCGCCTAAGAGAGCTAAGGAACTGGATAAAGGCGGGTCACAAGATGTGGAACTGACAGGTATCAATGAAGTAGTAACCGCTAAACGCGTTATCAAAATAAAAGCAAACGGTACAGACGTAGAATTACCTGTAGTAGTAGTTCCGGGTATGCACAATGATGTTGTGGCAATAGCTGTAGGTTATGGTCGTAATGCTAAGATAGGTCGTGCTGCTGCCAATATGGGTAAGAATGCATATCCATTCGTTTCTTATAACGGACAGACATTCGCTTACAATACCGGCGTAACTATTGAAAAAACTGCTAATAAATATGATGTTGCTATCACTCAGACCCACCATAGTTATGAAGGTCGTCCGATAGTGCATGAATATACTTTTGAAGAATTCGCTAAAGATCCTAATGTTCTTCAAAAAGAGCGTGAGGCTGAAATTGGTGAATTTGCACACTTGCCTTGGGTAGAAGAGAAGAAAGAAAAGAAAGGCGCAGAAGAAGGTGCTGAAGAAGGTACTGACAAAACTGTAACAGGTGCTAATAGTAAGATGGAGGAAGGTTTCCGTCAGAATGGTACCCTGTATCCTAACTACGAATCTCCTGGAATACACTGGGGAATGTCAATAGATCTGAACAGCTGTATAGGTTGTGGTGCATGTGTAATAGGTTGCCAAGCAGAAAATAACATTTCTGTAGTAGGTAAAGATCACATACTGAAAGCACACGAAATGCACTGGATACGTATCGATCGTTATTTCAGCGGTATGCCTGATGAACCGGATACTATCCAAACTATGTTCCAGCCTATGATGTGTCAGCACTGTGATAATGCTCCTTGTGAGAACGTTTGTCCGGTATCTGCTACCAACCATAGTTCTGAAGGTCTGAACCAAATGGCTTATAACCGTTGTATCGGTACTAAATATTGTGCTAACAACTGTCCATACAAAGTACGTCACTTTAACTGGATGGACTGGAATGGTGCAGATAGTTTCGCAGACAATCTATACGAAGATGGCCGTCGTGATGATATGAACGATGATCTGACACGTATGGTATTGAACCCTGACGTTACAGTACGTAGCCGTGGTGTGATGGAAAAATGTACTTTCTGTGTACAACGTTTACAAGATGCTAAACTAACAGCTAAGAAACTTGGTCGTCCTATGCAGGATGGCGAAGCTCGCACCGCATGTCAGCAAGCATGTCCTACCGATGCAATCGTATTCGGTAATGTAAATGATACAACAAGTGCTATACATAAATTGCGTAAAGAAGAACACAGAGAGCGTACGTTCTATGTAATAGAGCAAATACACACATTACCAAATGTGAACTATCTGGCTAAAGTGCGCAATACAGATGTGATAGTAGGCGGAAATGAAAAGACTGATGACTTTATGAACCAACACATCTAAGCATAACAATGCTGAGCTGTATGGAGCTAGGATTTTTGAGTAATAGAAACTAACAATAATTAAAACGAACTATACTAATTACGTGCTATGCATTTAAAGTACGAATCGTTTGTACGGGAACCGCTGGTAGATGGTGATAAGACTTATCGCCAGGTGACAGAAGATATTATAAGCCCTATAGAAAAGAAACCAGGCCGTATGTGGTACGTGGGCTTCTTCTTCTCAGTGGCATTGCTAATGTTCGGAGTTTTCTCTGTGACTTGGGCCGTGTATTGGGGGCTGGGTACTTGGAACGTAAACCGGACCATCGGTTGGGGTTGGGACATCACCAACTTCGTATGGTGGGTAGGTATCGGTCACGCGGGTACCCTCATTTCGGCCATCTTGTTGCTGTTCCGTCAGGGGTGGCGTACAGGTGTGAACCGTGCTGCAGAAGCCATGACCATCTTTGCGGTTATGTGCGCAGGACAATTCCCTATCTTCCACATGGGTCGTGTATGGGATGCCTTCTTCGTAATGCCTTATCCTAATAGTCGTGGTGCTTTATGGCCTAACTTCAACTCTCCATTGATGTGGGACGTATTTGCGATCTCTACTTACTTCACAGTATCATTATTATTCTGGTATTCTGGTTTGATCCCCGATTTCGCTACTGTTCGTGATCGTGCTAAAACAGCACTTCGCAAACGCCTGTATGGTGTAGCATCTTTCGGTTGGACTGGTACAGTTAAAAACTGGCAACGTCATGAAGCGCTGTCATTAGTATTGGCTGGTCTGAGTACACCACTGGTACTTTCTGTACACACCATAGTATCTTTTGACTTCGCTACTTCAGTTATACCGGGTTGGCATACTACCATCTTCCCGCCATACTTCGTTGCGGGTGCCATCTTCTCAGGTTTTGCCATGGTGCAAACACTGTTGATCATGGTTCGTAAAATATTACATCTGGAAGAGTACATCACTATCGGTCACCTGGAAGCAATGAACAAAGTAATTGTTCTGACAGGTTCTATTGTGGGTGTAGCTTACCTTACAGAGTTGTTCATGGCTTGGTACAGTCAAGTGCCTTATGAAATGGGTGCTTTCAAATGGCGTATCGCCGGTCCTTATTGGTGGAGCTATTGGGCGATGATGACATGTAACGTTATCTCTCCACAGTTCTTCTGGTTCAAAAAATTACGTCGTAACGTGCCTTTCACTTTCATTATGTCTATCGTGGTGAATATCGGTATGTGGTTCGAACGTTTTGTGATCATCGTTACTTCATTGTATCGTGATTACCTGCCTGGTAGCTGGGCATACTATACTCCGGCTTGGCCTGAAATAGGTTTCTACCTCGGTACTTTTGGATTGTTCTTTACTTGCTTCTTCTTATTTGCTAAATACTTCCCGGTTATCGCAGTTGCGGAAATCAAATTTGTACTGAAGACCTCTGGTCAGTCTTACAAACAAAAAATGGAAGTGATAGACGAGAAGAGTGCTGAAGATTTTGTGCACGAACAAGAACATGCACATTAGTAATAGAAC
>JBAWXE010000096.1:0-10490 GCA_037144255.1 Bacteroidota bacterium
CCAGCATACTCTTTTCATTATTAGAATCTGCCAGCATTAGCGTGCCCTTCTTGCGCACATCCTGCATGAAGTAATCAGCATTTTTGATACAGAGGTCTAATAGTTTCTTCTTATCACCTATCTTTGGTATAGTAACAGTAATGGAATTCGGGTCCGTAACTTCTATTTCTATTGGAACTATTATTTCAGTTGCAAGACTATTAAATGTATCTCTCAGATCTGCAATAGCAATAGATAATATATCAGGATCTTCTTCCTCCAGCTTCTTTTCAATTGTGATGGTCTTAGCATATATGATACTACCATTACTGATCATCATATAGTTCACATATGCATACGTCTCATCGCTAAGGATACATGCTACATCTACATTACCCAAATGAGGATTGACAACAGTTGATTTACTATTATATTGTTGTAATGCTTCGATTTTTATTTTGAGAATCTCTGCTTTTTCAAACTTCATATCAGCTGCCAGAGCTTCCATTTCGTCCTTGAGTCTTTTTACCACTTCGCCTACATTACCTTTCAGTATATGGCGCACTGCTTGCAGATCCTGAGCGTAATCTTCCTCATTTTGCAAACCTTCGCATGGTCCTTTACAATTCCCCAGATGGTACTCTAAACATACTTTATACTTCTTCTTAGCAATATTAGCAGGAGACAGATCCAGATTGCAAGTACGCAATGTAATATTGTGTTTGATCAATTCCAGTAATTCGCGTACTGTATTAACACTAGTAAACGGTCCCAAATATTCAGACTTGTCCTTTAATAGTTTTCGTGTAATGAAAACTCTGGGGAAACTCTCTTTTTTAATAACTATGAAAGGATAGGTCTTATCATCCTTAAGAGAGATATTATAACGAGGTTGATAGTGTTTTATGAGAGAATTCTCTAAGAGAAATGCATCGTGTTCTGTATCTGTTACGGTAAACTCGATCTGACGAATGAGTGATACTAAACGGCGTGTCTTATAGTTCTCAATAGTTTTATTGAAATAAGAACTTACTCTTTTCTTTAGGTCCTTAGCTTTACCTACATACAATAACTCATTATGCTGGTCGTAGTACTTATAGCAACCTGGCTGGTGAGGCAGAGCTTGTAGTATATGACTGAAATCTTCTCTAGTCATTTGTTTTAATTAAAATCTATATTGAGTGATCGAATTCTTAGCAGGTCCTGTATCTGACTTCTCGTATTCCTGTATCTGTATGAGTTTTACCGGTTCGTATAATAATTTCTGACTACGTTGAGTAAGGCCGTTGTACTTCTCAGTTTCTATATATATTGCCTTGATCTTATTGTTAGTAGGGTCTGTTGAAATCTGAAGTTTACGTGTGTACAACGAATCATTCATTGCTTCGTAATAATAACAACGTGTTCCTAATAAATTTTCATCAAAGGTGCTGAACCTATATTTACCCAAATATTTAGGATCACCGATATCAGACTCAAAGAATATTTTGAATATCGCTCCCCAATCTGCTTTATATGCGGATACCATACTGGTATCAGATTTGCCATTCAGTGTTTTGACACATGTGAGTGTATATGGCTGACCATGGTAAGTATCCCATTGGTCTTGCGTGAATTGGATAATAGAAAAATAAGTACCCTTCTCAGTTTCCGCTTGAGGAATCGGGGTCTTTTCTTGTTTTTTGCATGATATACATGTCAAAAACATCAGTATCAATATGAAAGTACTTTTGTACATGGGTATTGTTTCTGTATGCGAAAATAACAAACTAGAGAATAGCAGGATAATTAAAGATGGTAAGAACTAGTTCAATTGAGGATCTATAGGCATATTTGAAAGAAAAGTAAAATCATTACCCAGAGAACGAACTGCCAGTTTCCAGATTTCTTCCACATGGGTATCAAATAAAAGTTCGGGATGAGCATCAGCCACCAACCACGACCCTTCTTTGATCTCTTGCATTAGTTGTCCGGACGACCAGCCAGAATAGCCTATAAACAGCTTTAAATGAGCTGCATCAAACATATCTTCTGCCAATACATCCTGTAAAGCATTGTATGAACCACCCCAGAATATACCCGGCAAAATTTGAACACCTCCTAAAGATGGTTGCATTCTATGTAACATATGCAATGTATCCATCTGCACAGGGCCACCCTGATAGAGCGGTAAGGATGGCTGACTGATATTCTCTAATATATCACCCAGTATTAATTGTGTAGGTCGATTAAGTACAAACCCAACAGATCCTTCCTCATTATGCTCACATAATAATATCACTGCACGCGAAAAATTATCATCGCCCAAAAATGGTTCGGCAATAAGTAAGCGGCCTGCAGCCGGTAAGAGATGGGTGGTTTTATTGGTATTAAATAGATCCATTTCCTAATAAATATAATATGATACTTACTTATGTACAAGAAAATAGTTATAAATAATTTGTAGCCCTCATTTTAAACTTCAATAACCTGTTGCATGCAATAATACAGGAAACAATTTTCTAAAATGGTTTTACATTTATCATCTGTTTCAGTTATCAGTAAATCTCATGCAGTTAGTTTATACACTTTTACTCTTTGTAATCACCTTTGCTGGTGGTAGTATCCCCTTATGGGTAAAGGGCCTAGATGATAAACGTATGAATTATTTATTAGCCTTCTCAGGCTCTTTCTTATTAGGCATTACATTCCTGCATTTATTACCGGAGGCATTTAGCAATATTGGGGCAAGAGCAGGGTTTTATTTACTCATAGGTTTTTTCATACAATTGTTGATACAACGCATAACCCATGGAATAGAACATGGACATGCACATATACATCCGCATGAACATCACATACCATTACTATCCATACTGTTAGGCATCTCTATCCATGCATTCATGGAAGGTTTACCATTAGGGTTCAACTATAGCATGAAGGCTACTCAACCTTCTTTATATTTGGCAGTAGCTGCACATAAGTTGCCTGAAGCGATGTTGGTCACTTCCTTAGTGATCAGCACAAAAGGTAAACAATCTGCAATCTGGATATTACTATTATTCTCCTGTATTACCCCTGTTGCAGGTATATTGGCCAATACATTAGGTAATAGTTATCCGGGGATGGCATCAGCAAGCGCCATTTTAGTGCCTATAGTAGCAGGAGCATTTATCCATATTGCTACTACCATTTTTTATGAAAGTGGTACAAAGCAGCATACACTTTCCACACAAAAGATACTTGCCATACTAATAGGCGTGTCTCTGGCATTCATCACCCTTATATTTGAATAATCTTTTCGATCTGATATGAAACAAGCCTTTTTATTTTCTCTAGTGTTTTTATTATTTGTAGCATGTAATACACATGCCAAACAGAGTGCTGCATTAACCAAAGACAACAAATCTTTGTTATGGAGAGTGAATAAAAAAGGGATTGCAAAAAACTCGTACTTATTTGGCACTATTCACGTGATATGTAAAGAGGATTATCTATGGACAGATTCCATGAAACAAGCATTGAAACAAAGCGAATCCGTTTGTTTTGAAATGGACATTAGTGACAAAAACACCATGTATCAGGCAGCTATTGGCATGTTAGATAAAAGTGGGAAACAACTTAAAGATTATTTTTCTGCCGCAGAATACAAAAAATTGGAAACATTCATTAAAGATAGTTTAAATATGGGTATGGGACTTGAGATGTTCCAGCAAATGAAACCAACAGCATTATTAAGTCTTTTTGCTACTAAGAATGTCAATTGCTCAAATTCAATATCGTATGAAGAAACGATATTAGCAACGGCTCAAGAAGACAAAAAGACAATTGATGGTCTAGAACAAATGCAAGAACAGTTGGCTTTGTTTGACAATATGCCAATAGACAGCGTGGTAAAAGATATAGTACAAAGTATGGATAGCTTTACAACAGCCAAAAATGCTTATGCTCAGATGTTGGCCGACTATAAAAATCAAGATTTACCTCGTTTGTATGAGGCCATACAAACATCTAAGGAATTAGGAGATGATATGGGTGCATTCCTTGATGACAGGAATCAAAAATGGATAGGAAGGATGGAAGATAAAATGAAAAGCAGATCTGTATTCTTTGCAGTAGGTGCCGGACATCTATGGGGAGAGAAAGGTGTTATCAACCTACTTAGGAAAGCAGGATACACAGTAGAACCTGTGAAATAACTAAAGGTTCTCAATAAGACCGGCAATAGAAGAGAAAGTAATCGGTTTGTTTAGAAACTCAATTACAGACGGATGTCTGCGAGCCTTATTGATATCATTCTCATTAATAGAAGAAGATAAAATATAGACTACATAACGGCTTTGAATATCAGCATGTAATGTCTCAAACTGCTCTAAAAATTCAAAACCATTCATAAGAGGCATTTGAATATCAACCAGAAGAAATATCTTAAAATCATCATTTCGAGTAGGAACAGTCTTGATAAACTCTAAAGAATCAGTAGCTAACAAAAATGATTTGACATTAAGGTCTTTACCACTGTTCTGTATCACTTTTTCAGCAATAAAACAGTCGAGCTTACTATCGTCAACAATTATAAAATGTAAGTTATTTGAATCCATGTTATTTGCTGGGAACAATCATTTTAAAAGTGGTACCCTCGTTAGGTGTCGATTGCACTTCAATTTTCCCATTGATCTTCATCAAGGCATCTTTTACATTATACAGCCCAAAGCCTGAGCCATATTCTTCTGTAGTTGCCCGATAGAACATGTCAAAGATATAATTCAAATCGTTTTCAGGTATACCAATACCATTATCTTTTATAGAAATGACCGCACTTCCTCTATTCACATTTATATGCAGATCAACCATTTTGTCTGTTCCAGCCTTTTTTTGAAATTTAAATGCATTAGAAACTAAGTTATTCAAAATAATTCTAATAGACATTTCATCTGACCTAAAAGTTTCTACTTGCTCAACTTTGGTAATGAAATTGATTGCGTTTACTCTGCAATTAATTTCATATATATCTTTGATGTCATTTATTATATCTTGAAAATTGATATCTGTTATTTTTAGCTCACCTCGTTTCAGATTATAATAATCGTGCGTATTCTCAATAAAATCATTGAGTTTATGCATAGCCTTCTCTATCATTTCCATGATACTCTTCATCTCTGTAATATCCTCAACATTCTTAGCCACATTGATAACACCAATAGCGCTGAGAATGGGGCCTCTGAGATCGTGAGTAACGCTATATGCAAATTTATCCAGCTCGTTATAAGCCTTTTGCAATTCAATATTCTTGTTTTCCAACATAGAGTTGGTAATGTAAAATTTATAGCCTTCGTCAATAGCTGATTTTACATCAGCTTCATTCCAAGGTTTTTGTATATACCTAAATATATTACCCCTATTGATAGCCCCTATAACTGCTTCAATATCAGCGTATCCGGTCAAAAGCATTCTTACAGGTGCAGGATATATACTACGTACCTCTTCCAAAAATTCGACACCTGTTTTATCAGGCATACGTTGGTCACTGATAATGATACTTATTTCAGGATGTTGTTTGAGTAAATCGAAAGCAATATTGGTATTTTCGGCAATAAAAATATTATAGTCAAATCTGAATGCAGCTTTAAAGCTGTTCAGGTTATTGACTTCATCATCGATATAAAGAACCTTGATCTTTTCCGGTTTCAAGTAAAGATGTATTTTAGGAGTAGTCGGGAGTCAAGGACTAATTTACAATAAAGCAGTGTTATTGCAAAGGTAATTCAATAATAAATTCGGTACCCTCTCCAAGAGTAGATTTTACCAATATTTGACCGTTATGTTTTTTGATAGTGTTATAAGCAATAGACAAGCCTAAACCTGTACCCTCTCCCACATCTTTGGTAGTAAAGAATGGTTCAAAGAGTTTCTTTTTTGTTACCTCATCCATGCCGGTAGCATTATCGGCAATTTTTATATACACTTTGCTAGCATCATAACTTGTTGATATTGTAATGGTTCCGCCTTTATTATCACCAAATTTCTTATTGAGTGCATGAATAGCGTTAGTAATGATATTCATGAATACCTGGTTCAATTTACCGGGATAACATTCAACTAATGGTAGTTCTCCGTATTGTTTTATTACCTCAATCTTATTATTCATAAGGTTATTAGTAATTACAAGTGTGGAATCTATACCTTCATTTATATCTGCTTTTTTAAGATCATCTTCATCCAGTCGAGAGAAGATTCGTAATCCTTTTACTATCTCAGCAGTTCTATTAGACCCCTCGGTAATGCCTTTGAGTAGATAATCTATTTCGGTTTTCAAATAATCGTAATCTATCTCTGCTTTCAGTTCTTCTATTTTCTGTTGCTTTTCTGCTACCGGAATATCAGAAGTTCCCAAACTTTCTATTTGTTCTAGGGCCTCCATCAATATATTGACATCACGTTTTAGAGGGCTGACATTAGAAGTAACGAAATTGATAGGATTATTGATTTCGTGAGCAATACCTGCCGTTAACTGACCTAAAGAGGCCATTTTTTCAGATTCTACCAAGTGAGATTCTGCTTCTTTAAGATCAATTAATGCTTTGTTCAATCCTTTGTTAGATGCTTGTAACTCAACTGTTCGTTCATTGACCTTAGTTTCAAGTATTACGTTTTGCTCTCTTACTATGCGTTCATTTTCTTGCGCAATAACCAGTGCATGTGCCTGAGATGCTTTCTTCTCTTTATCGAGAATATTGATCTTATCAGCAAGTGCAATAGAAAGTAAAGTAACCTCAAAAATGGTACCTAATTCCATTGTATAGTTTGTGAAATTGGAATACGGTAGCAAATTGAAATTTCTCAACACAAATAGAATGATACCTGCTATAAATATGGTCCATGCGAGTAAGAAGAATTTAGCTGGTCGGTAGCCTCGTATAGAGAGTTTAATCGCAACTATGTAAACTACAACTGTAGAAAAAAGATCTGTAATATCTACAAAACGAGAACTCAGCAAATCGTTGCCCAATAACCTTGTAGCAGCTGCTATTACAAATAACAAAAGAGTAAATAGCAAGAAATAATCGAGTACAGGTGTTTCCTTTCGAGTATTTAAAAATGACCTAATAAAGAACACTGCAAATATGCCAGCTATGCATGGGAAAACAACGATCCCAATATTAAAAAAATAGGGGCTATTGGGGAATAGATACTTAAAAGAATAACCTGTAAGTGTTATCTGCGCTAGACCAATAAAGAGTATATAAATGATATAGTATAAATAGCTCTTGTCTCTGATGGAAAGGAACAAGAAGAGGTTATAAAATATCATAACCAATAATATACCAATATGCAAACCTGACAATAGGTCTTTAGTATTCTGGCTTTCGCTTATTGTTTGGTTAGTACCCACTATCATAGGCACAATAAGCTGTTCGCTACTTTTTACTTTTAGCAAATATGTATTGGCAGAATCGGTAGGAATATTAATATCGAATAGCAGGCTGGGATACTTATACTTCCTATTAGAAAACGCAGTAGCTACACCCAATTTGCTTATCAGTGTGGTTGCATTATCTTTCAACAGATACAAACTACATGTATCTATCAATGCATTATCAACTTCAAACAGAAGGTGGTTTATATCAGTCTTATTCCTGATACTAAATTTGATCCAGTAGGTAGAATTACTGATATCAAAATTAGGAGTCTCTGTTGTACTATTTACAAATGACTTAGAATTTATGACATCTGAAAGGCTCAATTTGTTGAGGCTGTCATTAAGAATAGTTGCATGCTTACCAATCAATAGACTACCGCCATTAAAAACAACATCATCTGCCTTAGCTAGATTGCCTGAAATGAAAAACAACAACAATAAAACCAGTGTCTTATTTAGCAGGAGTTGTCGCATTATTGTTAGGTAGTGGTTTTAATACGAATATCATAAATAATTTCCAATTCTCCTTTTGGTCCTTTTTCAGATGAAAACTGCAATGGATTGTCTCTAAGACTGAAAATAGCCTCTCTTTCTGCAGGAAGAGCAGTAGGCAAGTTCACTATATCTTTAATGATAAGTGCAGTTGCTACAAGATCTTCTTTGGGATAATACAAAGTACCATTATTACCTAATTCCCTTATCACTTCAAATCCTACTTTAAGGCAATTGCGTAAAGTAGCGGGTGAACATAGAGCCATTAAGTATTTTAAATTCAACTGTGTAACTATTGCCACACCTATCCTACCTAAAAATATACTACCAATGCCGTATCCAGCTACTTCTTTGGAGTTCCAAAGACCACAAAACTCAGCAACATGGTAATTGCCAATTTCATCTACGTATTTGTATATTTTTTTATCCAATACTGCAATAGCATCTTCTAGTGGTAATTTCACTTGCTCGGAGCGAATCTGAATTCTACCGCCACCATAAATCTTTGAACCGTCTTCAGACTCTACTATAATCACATAAGTATCAGGATCATCTTTCCATGCAATATTGGCTGATGTTACTTTAGTAACACCATATGCTTGCAATACTTTCATATGTCCATCTATGTAATTTTCACATGAATGAACCTCTTCCACTGCTCTGAAAACCCTGATCTGTGCCTTCATTTATTATTTATCAGTATAAAGTACTTGTTCTACAGGTATTCTTAGTGATTGTCTTCCAGGTCCGTCGGCATAAGCTATTTTAAACAGGAATACTTCAGCTAAACCATCCTGCAAATTAAAAATACGTTTAAATCTTTCACGTAGTATCTTTAATTCTTCAACATTTTCAGCAGATAAGCCATCACCATTCCCTTGTAAGAGCCTTGGGAAAAAATATAATGGAGAAATAACAGGATGCATAGCCAAACCATGCTTCTCTGCCGCCAGCCACATACGTTCATAAGAACGACCTCCTAAAATATATTGTTCGGGGCTAATTGATGGCATGGTAATAAGCCCTAAGGCTGAAGAAAGTGAAACTGACCTACCTGTAGCAGCCTCAAATACTTTACCACCCTTTATACTGTTAATAAAATCAATGACTTTGTAATCTTTGATGATCCCCAAGGCAACTAATTGAGGAGTATTAAGCCCTAATGTAAGTGTATCTATACCATCTCTGGTATCTTCAGCATCTTTGGGTGTCCATCTCATTTCTCTGTGAACAAAATCAAAATGCCCTTCCTCATTGAGTAATCTCATTCTATCACAAGCAGCAATAATTTTACCGACCTCATTAATTTGAGTAGGATCTGTAAGCCAAGAAAGTTTTGCCCCAGGTAAACTTTCGGTTACTTTTTTCAAATCATTTAAAACATGTGCAGCAACTTCCTTTACAGGCGCTAATGTTCTATTGGTATAACGAGTATAGATATGATCTACCAGATCATTATTAACATGAGGTTCTGCTAAAGACAATGGCTTATTGGCAAATTGGAAGGATGCTATTAGACATTCATCTTTCCCTAAAGGGAATAATTGAGCTGTTACTTCTACACTTTGTTTTTGTGCAGCAAGTACTAGGTTCTCATATACTGCGCCGAAAGTAAGATAGGATGCAATGTTGCGATAATCGCCAAACGAAAAAGAACGATATTGATCGTGGAATAAATAAAGTGTACGATCCTTATAATACCATTTCCATGGCTGATCGTTGCCTGTAGATGGTGCAGCGTTGGCTGCATCTATTATTGAATGCAATTGAGCCAAATCCAGCTGTAAAACTGAAGGGTCAACGGCATTTACAGGTAGTTTTGCCAACATACCATCTAACACATCTTTTGTCAAAGGCACGAATGGATTGGGTCTAAGAGAGCTGGTTTTATTTACAATTTCCTCTTTATCACCAATTAGTTCCTCAAGATCTATATAATACCTACCGGAATCATTGAATTGCCCTAATAACAGTCTTCTAGTTACATCAGCAGCTACCGCTCCGCCTAATACAACTGAAGAAGCCAACTGTGGCCAAGTAGAAATAGATTGTCCTACCTCTATCATAGAGGCTTTACCTCTTTTAGAAATCTGACCAGCACCGGCAATTTGTAAAACTATAGGAATTTTTTCTTCATTGGATAAGGCTGAAATAGACTTCGGATCCAAATCTCCTATCAAACCATGTAATATGGGCATTCTAGGGTTCAGATCATATCTTTCTACATCCAGCATTCCTCTATCACTAGTGTCCATCAGAACAGGTATGCCTAATTCTCGGGCTTTATACCTAGAAATGATCTTCATATCCAAACCATCACACTCATCTATCAAAAGGTCTAATTTCCCATTCTTAGTAAAGAAATCATCCATATTCTCTTCTGTCATCCCCTGATCAAAACAAGTAACATTGAGGAATGGGTCTATCTCGGCTATTTCTCTAGCCGCAATAACTACCTTTTTTATACCTAAATTATGTACACCTGTACGAATTCTATTCAGGTTACTCAGGTCCAAGGTATCAAAATCTGTAAGTCTTAATTCTCCAAAACCACGTTCCATAGCTAAAGTAAGTGCTATGGACTGGCCAACAGACAAACCGATGATCCCCACTTTTTTAG
>JBAWXE010000097.1:0-10006 GCA_037144255.1 Bacteroidota bacterium
CCAGTATAATATATATATTGAGGTGGTATGAAAATCCACCAATCATCCGGGCAATTATATCTAGGGCCAAATGAGATCTCAATGTTAAGTCCGGGACCTAAGGGAGCCCAACCATAATATCCGCTACCATGACGCCAGCATACCCATGAAGGAGCCCATACACTATCAGGTATCCATAACCAGCCATAATAGTTATCATATGTCCAACGTCCGTAGTGGAACGCTGCCCAACCCCAAGGATAGTTTGACACCCATGTGTTACCATATTCTGTCATAGCCCAATAACCTTCAGAATAGTAGGGGCGAAAACCAGGGTCCACATAAGGAGACCAAACATAACCATATTGAGGGTCACTGATCCACTGACCATAAGGAGCCAGTTCATCATAGAATGTTTCAACAGGCACATCATTTCCCGGTTGTGCTTGTACTTTGCTGGGAGATGTTACCACAATAAGAAAGAAACTCAATACCGCAGGTAACATCCATTTCGTTATGCTTTTCATAAAAATATTTTTTTTGGTTTTTATTAGTTCTGTAGCATATAACTACAATATTTATAAATACCAATTACATTCCAATTATTCACAAAGAAACGTTAAGTGTTGATAGTCAATAATATCCGGTTATTACTCACAGAACTTGGTAATAAATATAATACAGTTTAGTGAGTGTTTTTGTTAATATTACCTTTAAGTTACAGACATTTGCAGAAGAGTTAATTGAATTCACTTTCGATAATAACATCTTTTTAATACATGCAAACATTACTACTATTACACGGTGCTATTGGCGCAATTGATCAACTGGAACCACTGGCTAATGAGTTGAATCCATATTACAATGTACATATGCTCAATTTTCCCGGTCATGGTGGCGAAGAATTTGCTGAAGAGCCATTTTCTATAGCATTGTTTGCACAGCATGTACTTGCTTACATGAATGAAAAAGGACTTAATGAAGTAAATATATTTGGATATAGTATGGGGGGATATGTGGCTATGTATATTGCCAAACATTATCCAAATAAAGTTTTCAAAGTAATAACATTAGGCACAAAGTTTCATTGGGATGAACATATTGCTAATAGAGAAACTCTAATGCTAGACCCACATCAAATTGAGATCAAAGTTTCCTACTATGCTGATACACTAAAGCAAAGGCATGGACACAATGAATGGATATTAGTATTGCAACGTACTTGTGAAATGATGCTGGAAATGGGAAAAAATAACACACTTAAAAAAGAGGATTATACTAATATTTACACTCCGGTACTATTATTGCTGGGCGATAGAGATAAAATGGTGAGTTGTGAAGAAACATTGATAGTATATAAGGAATTATCCAACGGACAAATGTCTGTATTACCCAATACACCACATCCAATGGAGAAAGTCGATACTTCTTTGCTAAGTTTTTTTATAAAAAGATTTATTTGATAAGTATGGCTGCAGGATATTCGGTTACAACTTTGGCAAAGAAACTGGGTATTAAGAAAGGTTTCAGGATAAGAATTATCAACGCACTTGAACACTATTTTCAGTTATTTTCAGACTTTCCTGAAGATGTACACATATCTAATGGCAAAACAGGACATAAGCAATTCATACATTTTTTTTCAAAAGATTTAAAAGTACTCAATACACAATTACCAATACTAAAAGACGAATTAGAACAAGTTAGTATGATTTGGGTGTCCTGATTAAAAAGGCTTTGAGCGTACTAACAGACATTACCGAAAACCTGATTAGAAATAAGGCTCTTGAGATTGGTTTGATTGATATTAAAGTCTGCTCCATAGATGATAAATGGTTTGGCCTGAAATTGGTAATACTATTAACGGACAGAAAGTAATTTATACTCACAGATATTTACATTAATATAGGTTATTTATTTATAATATCTTTATATAATAAATACTATTCCTCTTTTCTTTTACGTTTATAGCTTACATCTTTTTTCTATTACCTTTGACAGTAAACTTGCTGCATTAGCTCATGAAGAAAAATATTGCCTTGTTGGCAGGCGGTTACTCCGGTGAATACGCGATCTCTATACAAACTGCACAAACTATCGAGAAAAATCTGGATAGTGAATTATATAATACTTACAAGATCATAGTTACTCGCGAAGGATGGTGGCATGATACAACAGATGGTAATAAGGTTGAAATTGATAAAAACGATTTCTCACTTACTATCAATGGGTCTAGGATCACTTTTGATGCTGTTTTTATTGCAATACATGGCACCCCGGGAGAAGATGGTCGTATGCAAGGTTATCTGGACATGTTGCAGATACCATATACCAGTTGCAATGCCATAGTATCAGCACTTACATTCAATAAAAGTTACTGTAATAAAGTAGTAAAGGCATTTAATGTAGTAAATATTGCCAATTCTGTACACTTGATAAAGGGTGAACCTTATTCTGTAGGGACAATATTAGACCAACTAAAGATGCCGGTGTTTGTTAAACCAAATGAAAGTGGTTCTAGTTTGGGTGTAAGTAAAGTGAAATCTGTAGAGGAATTACTCCCGGCTATTGAAAAAGCATTCAAAGAAGATAATCAAGTACTGATAGAAGAATTTATCGAAGGTAGAGAATTGACTATCGGTGTTTATAGGATGAAGGGCTATTTACATGCTTTGCCAGCTACAGAGATAGTAAGTAAGAACGAATTTTTTGACTACGAAGCTAAATATACCCCTGGTGTTACAACAGAAATAACTCCTGCTCCTATTACTGATACCTTGCGCGAACAATTAGAAAACAAATCTTCATATCTATACCGCCATTTGAACTGTTCAGGTGTTGTGAGAATGGATTTCATACTACAGAATAAGACCAACAAACTTTACTTTTTGGAAGTAAACACTATGCCTGGTCAAAGTGAGAATAGTATTGTTCCTCAACAAGTACGTGCCGCAGGTGGTTCTTTAAAAGACTTTTATGGCAATTTATTAGAAGATTGTCTTAAGAGTTACAATAGTCAACAAAATAGTTACAGTACTTTAATTTAATATTTTCAGAAAGCAATTATGCTCGAAAATTTCAAACAAAAACCTCTCAAGTTTCATATCCTCCTAGTGTTGGGGCTATGTCTGCTATTATATATTGCTTTCTTTTTCAGCTTAAGTTTTATTACTCGTCATAAGAATGAAAAACGCATTCCTAATGTGATAGGTAAAGATATGCAGGCTGCATTAGGGGAATTGAAAGGTATGGGTTTTGATGTAGCAGTTGATTCCACCTATGATCCTGAAAAGAAACCTTATGTAGTAATGGGGCAAATACCCGATTCAGGTTCTATGGTAAAAGATGGACGTATGTTGTTTATTACAGTCAATAAATCTACTCCACCTAACATCCCAATGCCCAATTTGGTGAGTTTGTCTTACCGCAGCGCTGAGATGATATTGAAAAGTAACAAACTAGCTTTAGGCGATACAACTTTCAAACCTGATATTGCAAAAGGTGCAGTATTAGAGCAAATATACAAAGGCAAGAAGATCAAGCCGGGAGATATGATACCTCAGGGTAGTAGCATCAGTTTAGTATTAGGAGATGGATTAGGTAATACACAATTCAATGTACCTGACGTTATCGGCCAGCCATATGTAGAAGCAATGGCCAATCTGAATGGACGTGGATTACAGGTAATAGCTGTTTGGGATGGTAATATTACAGACTCAAGCATGGCTGTTATTTACGATCAACAACCTAAGGCACTGAACGAACTGAAGAATTACAATAAGATAAGGGAAGGAGAAAATATAGACATCCGTATCAAACAAAACCCTACTAACGAAGAACTGGAACGTAATAGAAATGCTGGTACCAGCGTTAATAGCAATAGCCAAAATCCTCAATAATTTTGAAAAGGAGTATTCTATATCTAACAGGCTATACTGTATTACTACTTTTGTTATCTGCAATGTGTTTTGCACAAGAGCATGTAACCTTTGTAGATCATAACCCATTTTTGAAACCGGATGGTCGATCTCATGCAATGGCTAAGACCACTGCTTTAAGTTTGCCTTTTTTTGATGATTTCACCAATTACGACCTATTCCCTGATGCATCAAAGTGGGTAGATATGGAGGTATATGTGAATAATACAATGGGAGTTGGAGTAGTTAGTAGGGGTGTTGCTACTTTCGATGCACTCAATAAATATGGTATCCCATATGATACCATCAGTAATACCGCTGAAATTTATGCTGATAGTCTTACTTCACGCCCCATAGATCTACTTGCTCATTCTCCTGCAGATAGTATTTATTTCAGCTTCTTTTACCAACCACAGGGTAATGGTTTCTCTCCTGAAACTGATGATTCTCTAATGTTGTTCATGCTGAAGAAAAACGGTATTTGGACAAAAGTTTGGAGCATGGAAGGCACCACATTACAACCATTTCAAGTGGTCATGATACCTATTGTAGATACTTCTTTTTTTTATTCGTCTTTTCAGTTTCGTTTTGTAAATAAGGCTTCTATCAATACGAACGATGATGTGTGGAACATTGATTATGTAAAACTGGATGCATTCAGAAATATCTATGATACACTCGTTTCTGATGTAGGTTTTGGTCCTAACCCAACCTATATACTGAACGATTATACTTTCATGCCCTACCATCAGTTTTCAGCTAATATGGCCGGAGAATTAGCTGCACAACATTCTGATAGTTTAGTAAGCAGGTATACAAACTCTGTAAATGTTACCTACTCATATACTGTACGTGAGGAATTATCTAATACTCCCATGTATACCGGCACTAATAATACTACGACCATACAACCATTAGTACCACAGGGTATTTCATTCCCTATGTACCCTATATCGTATTCACCTCCAAGTGCCAATAGTAAAGTCGTTTTTGAGAACAAGTACTTTATTCAGTCTATTTCTACGACAGACCCAACAGATAATGATACTATTGTTTGTGAGCAGATATTTGATAACTATTTGGCTTATGATGATGGCACCGCTGAACAAAGCTACTATTTGAATCTTTTCCCTACATTACCCGGTAAGCTTGCCATTGAGTATCATCTTAATCAGCCGGATACTTTGCGTGGGGTGGCAATATATTTTGGTCGTCAGGTGCCTACTGCTTGGTACAAAACTTTCTCTTTAGTAGTATATAGCGATATTGGTGTTACTGGTAGTGGCACTGAGACATTACTGGATCAGGAAGATGACTTTACTCCAAAGTACATTGATACTATCAATCACTTTTGGTATTATTCTTTACATAACCCGGTTGCATTACCTGCAGGTGTTTTTTATGTTGGTACCATACAGCCGGCATTGAGTGGCAGCGATAGTTTGTATTTTGGCTTGGATGTAAATAGAGTAGGAGGTAATCATTTGTACTATAATACGCTCAATACATGGCAGCCTTCTACAATTAGTGGTGCCCTTATGTTGCGCCCCTTATTTGGGCAATTCACTCCATCAACAGATAATATTAGGAACATTACACAAACTGAGAATGATTGGTCAGTTTCTCCTAATCCTGTGTTTGATAAGCTCACATTTAGTTTTATAGCTAATGCTCACCCTGCAATATATCAGATAACAGACCTGCAAGGAAAACTAATAAATACTGGACAGATAAAAACAGGTCAATCTGTTGATCTATCCGATCTGCCATCAGGTATGTATTTTGTACGACTGATACAGGGAGATATTTCATCCATAACTCGTAAGATCATCAAACAATAATTAGTACAATGGAGAACATTACTGTAGAACAACTTAAAATCAGGGTCGACTCAGGAGAGCAATTACATGTATTAGATGTAAGAGAACCCTCTGAATATGCAGAATACAACATAGGTGCAAAACTGATACCTCTTGGCCAAATAATGAATATGCAGGTGGATGAATTGGAGGATTGGAAGGGTCAGGAAATTATAGTGCATTGTTTGGCTGGTAAGCGTAGTATGCAAGCAATTATGATGTTGGAACAAATGGGTTATACTAACTTGAAGAATGTAGTAGGTGGTGTAGCTGCTTGGAGAGAAAAATATGGAAACGCTACCATTAAGTAAAAACCAGTTTTATTAGAATATTTTAAGGATTTGTAGGCATTAATGCACGAAATAGAACCATACTATAATTGGCGGCACTTATATACAGCCGAGGAAGATGAGAATTCTCCATTCTTTGGTCGTGAATACAGTGAATTTGAATTCTCAAATACTGTTTACAATTATTACATACATCCTCAATGGGATGAATTCGGTTCAAGAACTTTATACATGAAGTCATTGTTCGTAGACTATGAATTGAATTATGCGATCATTGAATTACTAGGAGAATGGAATGATGCCGTAGAGAATGATATCATGCAGCTTAAACGCTCTGTCATTGATATTATGGTAGCTAAAAAGATATTTAAATTTATATTGATAACGGAGAGTGTGCTCAATTTTCATAGTAGTGATTCTGATTATTATGAAGAATGGCTGGAAGATATCAAAGATGATGGTGGATGGATTGTAGCAATCAATATGCCTGAACAAACGCAATACGATTTTAGCCGTTCCCATATCGATAGGTATGTCAGACTTATGAATATTGACAACTGGCGAACTTTTCTACCTCAACACTTTTACCAACTCGTTGATAATTCAATGTTAAGACTTGATTAAGTTTTTGTTTGTACTTTTATCTAAATTGATAAAAACTTAACAATAAGAGAATACTATATAAATACCTTTGCATAAATGATCAAGCGAAACACCGAAACACATCGCTAATTTATTTATGCGTCATATTGTATTATTATTTCTGTTTTTTTCGCTTTTTAGTCCTTTCTATTGTTCATCTCAAGTAAATATTACTGGCTTTCAAACTGCTGCTGCATTAGCCCAAAAATTAGTAGGACCGGGTGTTACTGTTTCTAATCCTACACTTACGTGCCCATCTATTGCTAACGGTATCTTTAGTGTTGTATCCAGTAATTTAGGTTTGGATAGTGGTATCATTCTCACTACAGGTTGGGCTGCAACTTCAGGTGCTGGTTATGGTGCAAATGGTCCTCAAAGTACAGGTGGTAACAATGCAAACGCAAGTCACAATAACAATGCACCCGGTGATCCGCAACTTACATCACTTGCAGGTCAAAACACTTACGATGCCTGTAGTTTACAATTTGATGTGATCCCCTCCGGCGATACTTTAGAGTTTCAATATGTATTTGGCTCAGAAGAATATATCAATTCCGTATGTGCTCAGTATAATGATGTATTTGCTTTCTTTATTTCTGGTCCGGGTATTTCTGGTCAACAGAATATTGCACTGGTCCCTGGCACCAATGTACCTGTTGCTGTCAATAGTATCAATAATGGTGTGCCGGGAATAAATAGTAATGGCACTTTATCTGCATGTAATGCTATGGGACCTGGGTCTCCATTTACTAATTATTATGTGAATAATGTTACAGGTACTACAATCACTTACTATGGATTTACTAATGTTTTGTCAGCCATAAAAGCAGTTACTCCTTGTTCTACGTATCATTTGAAACTTGCAATTGCAGATGCAGGAAATGGTACCTATGATTCTGGTGTTTTTATTGCTGCCGGTAGTCTCAAAACTAAAACTTTTACTATCCAAGCTGTTGGTTTAGGTGTTACTGAACCATATTACTGTGTCAAAGGCTGTAACCCTGCACATTTTGTTATTAAGTCTTCTCAGGTTTTATCTACACCGCAGGTTATCAATTATTCAATTGGTGGTAATGCTTTGAATGGGGTTGATTATTCGTTCTTATCAGGCACAGCCATCATTCCTGCAAATGACTCCCAAGTGATTATCACTATTAATGGTTTGGTCACAACCCCTACTGGTCCTAAAACTGTTACACTTTCTATTCAATCCTCTTGTAGCCTTACAGGCTCAGCTTCAATAGTTATTTACGACCCACCTTTCGTTAATATCCTTACTCCTGATACGAGTATCTGTACTGGCAATAATTTACAGTTACAAGTAAATAGTACTAACGGACTTTTTTATCAATGGTCCCCAACAACTGGTTTGAATAATGCTAATATTCAAAACCCAATAGCATCCCCAACAGTAAATACTACTTATGTTGTCACTGCCATTTGGCCGGGTACAGGTTGTGCTTCCGTTTCAGACAGTATTCATATCACTATACATACCATTCCTGCAGTTTCTATTATCACTAATGATACGGCCATTTGTTTGGGTAACAGTATCCCAATATCTGTAAATGGCAGTAATACAATGACGTATAGTTGGTCTCCTGTTGCCGGACTAAGTGATCCTAATGTTCAAGACCCAACTGCTACACCAACTGCGACTACTACTTATGTGGTTTCTGCTTCATTGCCTGGTTCAGGTTGTGCTCCAATCACTGATACGATTACTGTTACTGTGAAAAGTCTGCCACATGCCGTAATCTTCACTCCGGATACATCTGTATGTATGGGAAAACAAGTGCAAATAAATGCTATCGGCAATCCTGCTTTTGTTTATAGTTGGGTACCTTCAACAGGTGTGTCAAATCCTAACATTGTAAACCCAATGATTACAACTACAACCTCTACTACTTACACACTTTTAGTAAGTAACCCGGGTTGTGGAGATAGTGCATATCATATTGCTATTAACATTATTCCGCCCCCTTCTGTATATATAGCTCCCGGTCGTAGAGTATTATGTAGTAAGGATACAGTGCATTTACATGCTATTGTATCTCCGGCTGGTTATCCATATACATTTAACTGGTCACCACCTTACGGATTAGATTTCAGTAATGTCCCCGATCCTATATTTACAGGTACATACTCATCTTCTTTTATGGTCACTGTTAGTGGGGTGGGTGGCTGTAATGCTTCGGATACTACCTCTATAACTGTGGTTTCTGCTAATTTTCTGGGTTTAGATAATACTACAATTTGTCCCTATGATACTTTGCAATTGCATGTAGCCTCTAATAATATTAATTCAATTTCATGGACTCCTAACCAATACATTAGCGATACTTCTATAGCAGATCCGTTTATTTGGCCACCTATTCCTTTTGCCTATACTATTAATGCTACAGATATCAACGGTTGTAAGGAAAATATTAGCATACAGATATCTGTCGTTTCAGAAGCTATTATCAATTTGCCTGATTCTGTTACTATATTCCCAGGCGACACTTATCATATCTCCCCTACAGGAAACTGTAGCTATTTTTCTTGGTCGCCTACAATTGGTTTAACAGGTTCAGATATTTCAGATCCTATTGTATCACCTGATATAAATACACGTTATTATGTTCATGGGATAACTTCGGCTGGTTGTAAAACTGAAGATTCTATATATGTAAAGGTCGCTCCGGACTCTTACATTGATGTACCAAATGTTTTCACTCCGGGTACAGGTCCTAATTCTGCATTAAGAGTTGTTCATAATGGTTTAGCAACTTTAAAGTTGTTTACTATTTATAACCGTTGGGGTAACAAAGTATTTGAAACTGCAGATATTAATGAGGGTTGGAATGGCCATTATAAAGGTGATCCTCAACCAATGGGTGTATATGTTTATGTAGTTGATGCCTTTTTTGCTACAGGTAAACCTTTTCATAAGCAAGGAAATATTACACTTATACGTTAACGATTTACATTTTTATTCCTTCTAGTAACATTTCCTTCTTTTAAAAATTACTTTTTCATAACAATTTGGCAATATATGGTTCGTTACTTTGTTTGTCAATTTAATTGATGCACAAAGTTCATTTCGAATGAAATACATATTTATTATTTTATCCTTTTTCTATATATCTCTTTTATATATCTCTCCATTATCTGCTCAAGTAAATATTACGGGTAATCAAACTGCTGCTGCATTAGCTCAAAAGTTAGCTGGTTCTGGTGTAACAGTTTCTAATCCTGTGCTTACTTGCCCTGCGGTAGCAAATGGAATTTTTAGTGTTGTTTCTAGTAATTTAGGTTTGGATAGTGGTATCATTCT
>JBAWXE010000098.1:0-9853 GCA_037144255.1 Bacteroidota bacterium
CATGGCACACCGGTACTTACAGCTGAGTTTCCGGGTATAGATACATATTACCAAACACTAGATAAAGTACTGAAAACAAGTGCGGATGATCTGCTCACGGAATTGAAAACTTCAGGACTCAGAGGTCGTGGTGGTGCGGGTTTCCCAATAGCTTTCAAATTAGAATCTTGCAAGAACACCAAGGGAGATGTGAAATTCATAGTATGTAATGCAGATGAAGGAGACCCTGGTGCCTATAGCGACAGATACCTACTGGAACAAAGACCACATGCAGTATTACTAGGCATGATCATAGCAGGATACATAGCAGGTGCCCATACAGGTGTAGTATATATACGCGGCGAATATCCTGAAGCTATAGAAATAACACAAAAAGCCATAGATGATATTCGTGCAAAGGGGTATCTTGGAGACAATATTTTAGGGTCCGGTTTTTCTTACAATTTCAAAATAATAAATGCACAAGGTGCTTACATATGTGGTGAGGAAACTGCACTACTATCATCGATAGAAGGGCAAAGACCTGAAGTACGTGTTCGTCCGCCATTCCCTACCCAGCAAGGCCTATTCAACAAACCAACTGTAGTCAATAACGTTGAAACCCTGGCTTGTATACCATGGGTGATCAATAATGGGGGTGCTGCTTTTGCGGCAATAGGTAAAGGAAAATCTACAGGTACTAAGCTGGTATCGCTGGATGGATTCTTTAAAAAGCCCGGCATATACGAGGTAGACATGGGTACACCACTATCCGTAGTATTGAATGATATGGGTGGTGGATTTCGTAGTGCTGTAAAGGCTATGCATATTGGGGGGCCATTGGGCGGACTAGTACCGGTTGAGAAGATCAATGATCTATCTGTAGATTTTGAAACATTTGCACAGAATGGTTTCTTACTAGGGCATGCATCAGTAGTATGTTTACCAAGCGACTACCCTATCATAAAATACATAGAGCATCTATTCCAATTCACTGCACACGAAAGCTGTGGCAAGTGTTTTCCTTGCAGACTAGGGTCTACACGCGGATATGAAATGATAGGCAAAGCATTAAATTCTGATTATAAAATAGATCCTGAATTATTTAATGACCTTATTACCACTATGGAGATAGGTTCATTGTGTGCATTGGGTGGTGGCTTGCCATTACCTATCAGAAATTCATTAAAATATTTCAATAACGAACTATCCCAATATTTCTCATAAAACCATACAATATGAGTAAGCAATATTATGTAGAGAATAAACCAGGTACCGGTGCTACACCAACTGCGCAGCAAACGGGAAAGGTGGCATACATTGATGATCGACCGTATGAAATAAGAGAAGGTGATACTATACTGGCATTGATGAGAAGGCATTTTGGAAAAGATGCTGTACCTACACTTTGCGATGCACCTAACCTTGATCCGTTCGGCTCTTGTAGAGTATGTAGTGTAGATGTAGCACAGACCAAAGGCGGCCCTGTAAAGACCATGGCATCTTGCCATACACCTGTAATGCCGGGTGCTTTTATCTATCCTGAATCTGACAGAATACAGAAACTAAGAAAAAACATAGTAGAACTGGTACTTACAGACCATCCACTGGACTGTCTTACCTGTGAAGTAAATAATAATTGTGAATTACAAAGTGTAGCTGCCAGAGTAGGTGTGCGTGATGTACGCTATCCTGAAGGCAAAAATCACCTTGACAGAAAGAAAGACAAGAGTCATGCATACATGACCTCTGATTTTTCGAAATGTATCAATTGCTTTCGCTGTGTAAGAGCCTGCGATGAAGTGCAAGGACAGTTTGTACTCAGCATGGGTGGCAGAGGTTTCGACAGCCATATCATCAAGGGTGCAGAAGTAAATTTCGAACAATCGGACTGTGTGAGCTGTGGAGCATGTGCTCAAGCTTGCCCTACATCTGCTATATCTGATATATTCGAATCTAAATCGATACAGTATGACGAAAAGATACAGACCATATGTACTTATTGCGGTGTAGGCTGCAATTTGGATGTAGCTGTAAAAGGTGGGAAAGTAAAATCCATTCAAGCTCCATATGAAGCTGATGTGAACCAAGGACATACTTGTCTGAAAGGACGTTTTGCATTTTCATTCTATAATCATAATGACAGACTTCGCACTCCACTGATCAAAAAAAATGGTGAGTTTGTAGAAGCTACCTGGGATGAAGCATATGACTTTATAGCCGACAAGTTGACAGATATCAAAGCAAAATATGGTGCTGATTCTATTGCTGCAGTTTCATCTGCAAGAGGTACTAATGAAGAGAATTACCTGATGCAGAAATTTATTCGTGCTGTGATAGGTACAAATAATATTGATAGTTGCGCCAGAGTATGTCATTCCCCTACAGCCTTAGGCATGCAACGAACATTTGGTACAGGTGCAGCTACTAATTCTATCAAAGATCTGAAACTTACAGATTGTATCATGGTAATTGGTGCCAACCCTACATCGGGACACCCTGTTACCGGTGCAAAACTGAAACAGGTAGCTGTAAGTGGCAGAACATCCATAGTTATCGATCCTCGCCGTACAGAACTGGCTAAATACGCTACCTATCATTTACAGTTACGCCCAGGCACCAACGTGGCCGTGCTGAATATGATGTTGTATTATATCATTACTGAAGGACTAGAAGATAAAGACTTTATTGAAAGGCGTACAGAAGGCTGGGAAGACTTTAAAAAACACATACTGGCTCTGAATGTAGAAGAGATGGAACGCATCTCTGGTGTAGACAGAGAACTGGTAAGAAAAGCTGCTATTGCTTATGCAAGCGCACCTAATGCTATGTCATTCCATGGCTTGGGTGTAACAGAACATTCTCAAGGCACCTTTGCCATCATGCAGATAACTGATCTGGCTATGATAACAGGCAATATAGGTAGGCCAGGTGTAGGTGTAAACCCGCTACGTGGACAAAACAATGTTCAAGGTGCTGCAGATATGGGCTGCCAACCTCATCAGGGTGCAGGCTATCTGGATGTTACCAATCCTGATATACATAAAAGGTACGAAGAGTTCTATCATGCTAAGTTGCCAAACTATGTGGGTTTGAAGATCCCTCAGATGTATGAAGCAGCCCTGAATGAGAAGCTGAAAGCTATGTGGGTGATAGGTGAAGACATGGCACAAACAGACCCTAATACACATCATGTAGTAGCGGCCATCAATAAATTAGACCTGTTTGTAGTGCAAGAGCTATTCATGACAGAAACGGCTAAACTTGCAGATGTCATCCTACCGGCTTCATCATTCTTGGAGAAGAGTGGCACATTTACCAATGGAGAGAGGAGAATACAAAGAGTTAATCAGGTAGTAGAACCAATAGAAGGAACCAAGTCTGATGGGCAGATAATTGTGGACATCATGAACAAGATGGGATATCCTCAACCGGAATTTGACCCGGAATGGGTATTAGCTGAGATTTCTCAGATAGTTCCATTCTTTGCAGGTGTTAAATGGTCGGAACTAGGAAAGAATGGTAAACAATGGCCGGTGAATAAAGAAGGTAAAGGAACGGATATTCTACATACAGAATCATTTACAAGAGGCAAAGGCAAGTTTGTATATACCGACTGGCGTGAATCGGATGAGATCGTGAAAAACGGAAAAGAATATCCTTACATCATTACTACCAATCGCGAACTGGAACACTACAACTGTGGTGCTATGACCAGAAGGACAAATAACGCTATGATAGTGACAGATGATGTATTATTGATAAACCCTGCTGATGCTGCTAAACACAATATTCAAGAAGGAGATATGGTTTGTGTAGAGTCTGCCAGAGGCAAAGTAGATGTGATGGCTAGAATAACAACCGATGTAAAGCCTGGCATACTCAGTAGTACTTTCCACTTCCCAGAAATAATGCTGAACAATATTACCAGCAGTATTACAGATTCTGAGGCTTTATGCCCTGAATACAAAGTAGTAGCTTGTAATATACGTAAGAGTAAAGGCGAATACAAAAAGAAAGTTGTCGTCTGATCTTAAAATAGTTTTCCAACACATATAGAAAGGCCTATTGCAATAGCAATAGGTCTTTCTATAAATAACATGTATCAACTACACCATACTCTCTTCTATAGCGTTCGATATATCTTTTTCTATCTCTTTGAATTCTAATAGAGTCATTTTATCTACAAAGAACCATCCACCGAACTCCTTTTTATAGATCATAGGAAACTGTACCGGGTCAGTACCCATAGACACCATATATATGGTAACATTGGGTGCCAGCTCCTTGCTTTCAAAAACAAGTGGTAATCCATTGATGGTTTTTCTAATAATAGCCATGCGACAAATATACATTATCAGCAGATTTATAGCCCTGAGCTATGAAAATAGCAACATGAGATTAATTATATCTAAACATGACCTACATCATAATAAATGGGGGTATATACAGGTATTTTTATACTGAATATATCTGATTTTTTGAGTTAACAAAAAACACATGAAGCCACACATTAAGATAATGGATGGCAATGAAGCTGCTGCTTACATTGCATATAAAACAAGTGAAGTCTGTGCCATCTACCCCATTACACCTTCATCTACTATGGGTGAATTTTGTGATGAATGGTCTGCCGATGGTCAGAAAAATGTATTTGGAGCCATACCTAAGATAGTGGAAATGCAAAGTGAAGGCGGTGCTGCCGGTGCAGTACATGGTGCCCTACAAGGTGGTGCCTTATCCTCTACATTCACCTGCTCTCAGGGTCTGCTACTGATGATCCCTAATATGTATAAGATTGCAGGGGAACATATACCAACTGTTTTTCAGATAGCTGCAAGAGCATTAGCTACTCATGCATTATCCATATTTGGCGACCATTCAGATGTAATGTCTGTACGCCAAACCGGTTGGGCAATACTATTTGGAAGAAATGCACAAGAAGCCATGGATATGGCACTCATAGCGCAAGCAGCTACACTAAAATCTAAGATCCCATTTCTGAATGTATTTGATGGATTCAGAACATCGCACGAATTGTCAAAAGTAGAAGTCATACCTGATGATATCATATTAGAGATGATAGATGAAGAGGATATCATTACACATCGTAAAAGGTCTATGTCCCCAGAGCATCCATCTATTCGTGGCACAGCACAAAACCCTGACGTGTTCTTCCAAAGCAGAGAGGCAGGTAATCCGTACTATAATAATGTTCCGGGTATCGTTACCAAAGTGATGCAGAGATTTGGAGAATTAACAGGCAGAAATTATAAACTATTTGAATACTATGGCCATGAAACACCAGATCGCCTTATAGTAATAATGGGCTCAGGAGCTAGTGTGGTACATGAATCTGTTGATCACCTGAATAGGAAAGCTGAAAAAACCGGATATCTGTATGTGCGTATGTTCCGTCCATTTGATACTGCGGAATTTGTAAATAGTATACCAAAATCTGTAAAGAAAATATCAGTACTCGATCGTTGCAAGGAGCCGGGCAGTATAGGCGAACCACTATATATGGATGTGGTAAATGCAATAGGTGAAGAATGGACAGGGGAAAAACTAACTATTACAGGTGGTCGTTTTGGCTTGGCATCTAAGGAATTCACACCTGCTATGGTACTTTCCATATTTGCAGAATTGCAAAAAGAAAATCCTAAAAAACACTTTACTATCGGCATAGACGACGATGTGACCCATTTAAGTCTCGACTACGATAAAACATTCTCATTAGATAGTCAGCATCTATTCAGAGGTCTTTTCTATGGTCTGGGAGCTGATGGTACTGTAAGTGCAAATAAGAACTCAATTAAGATAATCGGCGAAACGACTGACAATTATGTACAAGGGTATTTTGTGTACGATTCCAAAAAATCAGGCTCGCTTACTGTGTCGCACTTACGTTTTGGTAAGAATCCTATCAGGTCGTCATACCTCATAAACTCTGCCAACTTCGTAGCATGTCATAATTATAGCTTTATCAATAGGTATGATATACTAAAGGATGCAGAACATGGTGCTACCTTCCTTTTGAATGCTCCTTTTGATAAAGAAGATGTATGGAAGAGCCTGCCTATGAACATTCAGGAAGAGATCATTGAAAAAGAGATCAAATTCTATGTCATCAATGCATCTAAAGTAGCAAAGGAAACAGGCATGAATTCCAGGATCAATACTATCCTGCAAACATGTTTCTTTGCTATTTCAGGTATTTTGCCTAAAGACGAGGCTATCCAAAAGATCAAAGATGCTATTAAGAAATCCTACTCCGATAAAGGAGATAAGATAGTGCAGAAGAATTTTGAAGCAGTAGATCAGACTATTGAGAACCTATTTGAGATAGACTACAGAGGACTTTCAGTTGGCATCAACGAGTCAGAAAAAATGGTACCGGATGAAGCGCCTGATTTTGTTAAAAATGTATTGGCTAAGATCATGGCATTTGAAGGTGATGATCTACCCGTAAGTTCATTTCCTCTTGATGGTGTATACCCTGTTGCCACTACAAAATGGGAGAAACGCAATATAGCTGATAGTGTTCCTGTGTGGGATGCAGACCTCTGTTCGCAATGTGGTAAATGCTTCCTAATATGCCCACATGCTGCTATTAGATGTAAAGTATATGACAAAGATAAACTCAATGGCGCACCTGCTACATTCAAGCATGTTGACCCAATAGGTAAGGAATTCGACAAAACTAAAGAGACTTACACATTACAAGTATCTGTAGAGGACTGCACCGGATGTAATCTATGTGTGGAATATTGTCCTATAGAAAGCAAGACCCAACCGGGACATAAAGCTATAGATATGCATCCTCAATTACCTCTTAAGGAAGAAGAAATAAAAAATTGGGATTTCTTTTTGGGTCTACCGGAAATCGATCGTTTACGTATAAATAGAAATACCGTTAAAGGTTCTCAATTCCTGCAACCATTGTTCGAATTCTCAGGAGCATGCTCAGGTTGTGGCGAAACCCCTTACCTCAAGTTACTTACACAACTATTTGGTGACCGTATGGTGGTAGCAAATGCTACAGGATGCTCTTCTATTTTCGGGGGGAACTTGCCAAGCACACCTTGGTCAGAAAATTCAGAAGGTTGCGGCCCTGCATGGGCAAATTCACTTTTTGAAGATAATGCAGAATTTGGTTTGGGTATTAAACTCGCATATGATAAGAAGACTGATATAGCTAAGATCATTCTCAATAAATTGAAAGACTATGTCGGTGCAGAACTGGTAGAAAACATACTACATACTGACCAGAGTACGGAGGCCGGTATTATGCAGCAAAGGGAATTCGTAAAAGAATTACGCAAAAGGATCAAATCAACAAACAGCTTTGATGCAAGACAATTAGATGTTATCGCAGATTATCTAGTTAAAAAATCACATTGGATAATAGGAGGTGATGGATGGGCTTATGATATAGGTTTCGGCGGACTGGATCATGTATTATCTACAGGCGAAAAAGTAAATATACTGGTGTTGGATACTGAGGTATATTCCAATACAGGTGGCCAGAAATCAAAATCTACTCCAATAGGTGCCAGTGCTAAATTCTCTGTTGATGGTAAAGCAACAGGCAAAAAGGATCTTGCACTACAAGCCATAGCACATGGTTCTGCATACGTAGCCAAAATAGCCATGGGAGCCAACGATGCACACACCATAAAATCATTACAAGAAGCAGAAGCATTCCCTGGCACATCTATAGTAATAGCATACAGCCATTGCATAGCACATGGATACGATATGATGCATGGTGCAGAACATCAGATGAATGCTGTAAAATCAGGCTATTGGCCATTATTCAGATATAATCCACTGAAACCAAAAGGCGAAAGGTTCTCATTAGACAGCAAGGATGCAGTATTGCCATTAAAGGATTTCCTTTATGATGAAACTCGCTTTAGTATATTAGCTCGTCAAAATGCAGGACATGCAGAAGACTTATTGCACGAAGCAGAACATGGCATCAGTGAACAATGGGCAAGACTTTTAGCTTTAAGAGCACTTTAATATAATTAGAGGAATAAGATATAAACTAAAAGGGCTATCAATTATTGATAGCCCTTTTAGTTTATATTACATTAACCAATATTACCTGATAGGAGTACCGTTCAGCTTATTGTTTTTAATTGGATTTCGTGAAACAGGAACATCAAAGGAAGAGCCGGCATCTAAGTGTGCATGATATACTCCACCTGTACCTGTAGCATCAGAATGGCATACGAAATAACATTTACGATTAGGTATGTCTATCAATTTACCATTTGTAGCGTTAGGTCTGATCACTGTTGTATCAAAATTCACTAACTTTTCAAAAGCAGACGTTATAGACCCCCCACCAGTACCTAGTGTTCCATCATAACCATGAGGATCGTGGCAGGTAGCACAACCTACATATTTAAAATAGTGTCCACTAGAAATGTTAGTATGTATGGTTGTAACTGTTGAGAGATTGTGACATGAAAAACATAATGGCCAGTGAGTATTCAAATCTCCGGAACTCCAGCCTGACCCAAGCATTGGGAAACGAGCCGTATCATATGCATACTTTAATATAGCGATGTTGGTAGATCCGTGAGGGCCTGCTGGTGATGCCCCATCGCTGGCATGACAATCTGTGCAATAAATGATACTTGATGTAGTTAATGGAGGTATCAAACTAGTCATTGATGAATTATTACCTGCCGATTCTACTGGATGAAAGGAAACGTTTGATGTAGCAAAATCTAAACGCTTATTTCCTATTCCTCTATATCTAGGTATATAACGGGCAGTAGCTTGGTTATCCGCATGACAACGGAAACAGATCTCATACTGATATGTAGCATTATTTACTACTGCACCTGAAGCACTGATACCTCGCACATTGGTTGTTGTACCGGTAACATATGGTGCACTAGCCGTAGTGTTATTGGCTGCATGCGGATTATGACAATCTACACACTCAACATGCTTATTAGTCAGATCTAGCAACACATCTTCTTTAGGCTGATGTACTCCTGTTTTACCATATACATCATGTCTGTATGTTTTGGCAAATTGTGCTTGTATGTCTTTCGTATCTACTTTACCATTATGACATACCAAACAATTATCCTCTTCGTTTTGGTAATTCATAATTCGATTGCTACCTCCTGCACTGTGGGGTTGATGGCAATTTTCGCAAGCATTATCTGCCACTGTTGTATAAGAGGTATGCAGCCATGGGTTCGTGCCGGTACCATTCCATGTTTTATTAGAGGTATTATGACTACTGGTACTCCAATAATTACGATCGTGGCAACTAAAACATAATGCAGAACCCTGATTAGAGGTGACCAAAAATTTAGAATAGGTATTATCATGTGCATCATGACAAGAGGTACACTGCACCTTACCACCTTTATCTAGCCTTACTGGTGCTACGATCGATGAAACGGTCTTTAATTGACCTGCAATACCTGCTAAAACATCTGAATAAACAAAAGATATTGGATGGTCATCTGCAAGGTTGTAGGTCAAATTAGTTTTACCTGCTGGCATAGTAGTAACTGAACCAAAACTTATAGTGGTATTAGGATTAACAATACTACCTAATGCAATAGTTCCATCATGACATGAAAGACATAATAGTGATGTTCCGTCAGGTTGGCCTATCGTTGCATTTAACGTAGAACTGGTATACAATGTATAAACTGTAGATGGTGCACTCCTGTTCCAAAGTGGGACTGCCGTTGTAGCATTATGTGGCGTATGGCAAAATTTACATATTTCCGTTTCAGTTGTAGCTTTTATTGTACCCGGACCACTCACAGATAAATTATGTTTCGTATTCACAATATGCTGCGATTGTGCATTTGCTGATATGCTCAATAAC
>JBAWXE010000099.1:0-9839 GCA_037144255.1 Bacteroidota bacterium
AGGCATATGAGTATGTAAATAAAGCTACAGAGCAAAACCCTAAAGGATTCTACATATACCTTTTGAAAGCACGCCTAGCACAACGTCTTGGTAAAGATTCTGAAGCAATTGAAGCAGCTAAGAAATCAATAGAACTGGCTAAAGGGTCTGCATTTGAAGCTGAGTACGTACATAATGGCAATAAGATCATTAACACATTGAGTAAATAATAAATCAAACTAACCACATTATTATTACCCACAGTGCTATGAGTACTGTGGGTTTAATTTTTCTGATATGATTCGTAAAATGCTCCTGCTACTATCAGGAATAGGCCTAAGTACATCTTCATTTGCACAACAAGTTAGGCCGGTATCTTCTGCAACCATATATAATGAGATAGCACAGCTAAAAAATCTGACTAATGTGCTTTATATGGCTGCGCATCCTGATGATGAGAATACTAGGCTCTTAGCTTGGCTGGCAAATGATCAGCATATACGTACAGCTTATTTATCACTCACAAGAGGAGATGGGGGGCAAAATATACTGGGCAGTGAGCAAGGCTCTGCATTAGGGCTAATCCGTACGCATGAGCTGATGGAGGCAAGAAAACTGGATGGTGCTGAACAGTTCTTTACTCGTGCTGTAGACTTTGGTTTTTCTAAAAACCCGACTGAAACTTTTAAGCACTGGAATGACTACCTGCTAACTAATGATGCAGTATGGGTAATGCGAAAATTCAGGCCAGATGTGATCATAAGTAGATTTCCTCCAACAAGCGAAGCGGGGCATGGGCAACATTCTGCATCAGCAATTATTGCAGCTAAGGCATTTGCCGATGTCGGGAACAAGCAGAAATTCATTGCACAACAACAAACCTATGCTGCATGGCAACCTAAGCGACTTTTATTCAATTCATATCGTTTTGGAGATAGAAACACTACATCTGAAGATCAGTTCAAATTATTAGTAGGACAATACATCCCTACTATGGGCATGGGCACAGGTGAACTTGCCGGTATTAGCCGCAGTATACACAGAAGCCAAGGAGCAGGCACACCCAGCACACCAGGAGTACAAAAAGAATATTTCAAATTGGTAGCTGGTGATTCATTATCTACTTCACTGTTTGATGGTATAGATATTACCTGGAACAGAGTAGGCAAAAAAGAAATAGGAGATAAGATACAAACGATACTCAATAAATATAATTACAACTACCCTGAAGCAAGCATAACTGATCTACTTGAATTAAAAAAAGAGATCACAACAGTACAAGATGATTTTTGGCGTAAACAAAAATTGGAAGAAGTAGATAAGATCATACTTCATTGTAGTGGTTTTATGGCAGAGCTGTATACCAAACAAGCTCAAACAGTAGCAGGTGCTACCCTACCTTTCACTCTCCGTATGGTAGGTAGAACTGCTATTCCAGTAAAAGTAAAAAATATCACTTGGCTGATTGGCGATACCACTATGAATCTGAATATCAATAAAGATTCACTGATATCATTCGACCATAATATAAAAATACCTGAGAATACACCTGTTACTGAACCATATTGGATGGTAAAAGGGATGCTACAAGGTGATATATACGACATCACAAATGACACTTTATTAGGTTTACCAGAAACGCCTAACAATTTAAATGCATTTGTGAAACTGGAAATAGGTAATGAAACATTTACTATACCTGTCCCATTATCATTCAAGAAATTAGACCCTACCAGAGGCGATGTTGTAGAAGCCTTGCGCATAGTACCGGAAGTAACACTTGACTTCAACTCTACCATGTTAGTAACGGAAAAAGATGGGAGTGTAAAAACGAATGTTCACATACATGCCTATAAAGACATCAGTAATGCAACTCTAAACATCAAAGAAAATCAGCTGGAGCGTGTAACTATATCTAATATCAATCTGAAATCAGGAATAGATACTACTATCGGCATCATGATATCAGCTACACAGACAGCCACATTCAGTAAAGGAGATTTTTATTTAGATGCACACATAATTGTAAACGGCAAGGATTATAACCGCGCACAAAAGCTTATTCAATACAGCCATTTACCTACATTACAATATTTTAATATTGTGTATGCAAAAGTATTACGTAGCAATTGGAAATGTACTGCAAAACGTATAGGCTTTATCGAAGGGGCTGGAGATAATACAGCAACAATACTACGAGCTGCTGGCCTGGAGGTAGATGTGCTCAAGGAAAGTGAACTGGCAGACCCTCTGAAATTGAAAAAATATGATGCCATCATAACTGGGGTACGAGCCATCAATACTGAAAAACGTATGAGTTACTGGATGCCCGTATTGCTGAAATATGCAGAAAATGGAGGCACACTTGTAATGCAGTATAACACGCCTCAGGATATGTCTACGCAGCAAATGGGGCCTTATCCATTTACTATTAATAACGATACTAAGAATCGTGTAACGGAAGAAAATGCAGATGTAACAATGCTTCTGCCAAATCATAGATTGATGACATACCCAAACAAGATCACTGATGGAGATTTCAATGACTGGGTACAAGAAAGAGGATTATACTTCCCTACCAAAATAGATGAACACTATACTACCCTATTCCGCATGAATGATACTGGCGAAGAACCTAATGATGGATGTACTATATACACAAAGTATGGTAAAGGACATTATATCTATACCTCATTATCATTCTTCCGTCAGTTACCTGTGGGCAATAAAGGTGCTATACGCTTACTAATGAATATGATATCTGTGGGACATAATGAGAATAAAAAGTAACAAAAATGAAAAAAGTTGGTATGCAGTAGTGTTAGTAGCACTACTGTTACAGATCGTTTTGTATTACTGGTTCACTCAATATTGGTCATGAGCCCACTAGACTGGATAGTATTACTCAGCACATTATTGGGCATCATAACATATGGTGTATATAAGGGTCGGGGGCAACATGGCTCAGCTACCTATCTACTTGCAGATAAAAAAATGCCATGGTATGTAGTTTTGTTTGGCATTATGGCCACGCAAGCCAGTGCCATAACCTTTCTTTCTGCACCGGGACAAGCATATACAGATGGTATGCGCTTTGTACAATACTATTTTGGTTTGCCAATAGCTATGGTGGTTATTTGTATCACATTCATCCCCATATTCAAGAAACTGAATGTTTATACGGCCTACGAATATTTAGAAAATCGCTTTGATAGAAAAACAAGGTTACTCACTTCTTTCCTTTTTTTGCTATCCAGAGGCTTATCTACTGGTATCAGCATTTATGCACCTTCCATTATTCTTTCATCCATAATGAGTTGGAATATCTACCTCACAAATGTCATTACAGGAGGGCTACTTATCATATACACATATAGTGGTGGAGCAAAAGCCATAGCACATACACAAAAACTACAATTCCTCATTATCCTATCTGCAATGGCAATAGCTGGCTATTTAGTTATTGACAATTTACCTCAAGGCATCAAAATGAGTGATGCCCTATTTATAGCCGGTAAATCAGGTAAGCTTAATGTCATCACTACACATTTCGATTGGAAAGACAAATACAATATTTGGAGTGGTATTATTGGCGGATTCTTTTTGGCACTTTCCTATTTTGGTACAGATCAAAGCCAGGTAGGTAGGTACCTGACCGCAAAGACCACTCATGAAAGTAGGCTGGGCCTTTTATTGAATGGTCTGGTAAAAATACCTATGCAGTTTTCCATATTATTGATAGGTGCCTTACTTTTTGCATTTTACAGTTTCCACCCTGCCCCTGCCTATTTCAACGAAGCTGCCTATAACACATTCAAACAAGAAAGGCCCACCATGGTTGCTGGTATAGAACAACAATATCAGCTACTGCATAACCAATATGAACAACAGGCAGCATCTATCATTCAGGCCAAAAATGCAGGAGAAAATACAGCACCCTTACTGAACAGTTTTAAACATACACAAAGTGAGATACAAACATTACGAGACACTGTAAAATCTAAAATATCACAATACCACTATAGTGCAGATACCAGTGATACTAACTATATCTTTCTGTACTTTGTAAAACATACTCTGCCTAAAGGACTGGTAGGCTTACTTTTTGCCGTTATCTTTCTTGCTTCTTGGGGGTCAATATCTGCAGCATTGAATTCACTAGCCTCTTCATCCCTTATGGACATTCACTTACTCCAACATAAAGCTCCTCTCAGCGAAACCAAACAATTACTATTAGGCCGTCTACATACATTGGCATGGGGTATCTTTTGTATTGGGGTCGCCATGTTTGCTACTAAATTGGGGTCGCTAATAGAAGCTGTAAATATTTTAGGCTCACTATTTTATGGTACCATATTGGGTATTTTCCTGGTAGCATTCTATGTAAAAAGAGCAGGGGGGAATATTGTATTTGCCTCGGCTATTATAGCAGAGCTATGTATCATCATTATTTACAACCTGAATATTGTATCCTTCCTATGGCTCAATGTGATAGGAGCATTATTAGTAGTAGGTTTCTGTATAATAGGTAGCGATTACAAAAAGCCGACAATTTCCGCAAAATCAAAAGGGATATAGCGTACTATATCCCTTTCAATATCTATGTTAGCAAATACTATTCTTGCATTTGCACCACTTTAGTAGGTTCCATGTTGGCATTGCGCATAGCCACACTACGTGCTACTTGCTTAGCCAGATCTATAAATGCATTTCTGGATATCAATTCATCACTCACAACAGCAGGCATACCACTATCTCCTCCCTCTCGTATACTTTGTACTATTGGTATTTCGCCAAGGAATGATAATTCAAATTGTTCAGCCATTTGTCTGGCTCCAGCCTTACCAAAAATGTAATACTTATTATTAGGCAATTCAGCAGGTGTGAAATAAGCCATATTCTCTACCACTCCTAATATTGGAACATTTATCTGTGGTTGTTTGAACATCATTATGGCCTTCTTAGCATCAGCAGCTGCTACTGCTTGTGGTGTAGATACTATTACAGCACCTGTTACAGGTATTGTTTGTACTAATGTCAATTGTATATCACCAGTGCCAGGAGGTAAGTCTAATACTAAATAATCCAACTCTCCCCAATTCACATCAGTGATGAACTGACGTATAGCAGCGCTAGCTTGTGGACCACGCCATACTACAGCTTGTTTTTCATCTATCAACAAACCAATGGACATAGCCTTGATACCAAAACGCTCTAATGGCACCATCATACCCTTTCCCTCTATTTCTATCATTTGTGGACGTTCATCACGCATACCCAACATTATGGGTATTGAAGGACCGTAAATATCTGCATCCAACAATCCTACAGTAGCCCCTTCCTGTGCCAATCCTAATGCCAGATTCACTGCTACAGTAGATTTACCCACACCACCTTTACCTGATGCCACCATGATGATATTCTTCACCCCAGGTAGTACACTCTTATTATCCTTTCTGTTACTATTTACCCTAGCAGTCAGCGTTACTTTTACAACTGCTTCTTTATCAACCAGATGATGCACAGCATTGATACATGCCTTCTCTATCATTTCCTTTAGGGGACATGCAGGGGTAGTTAATTCCACCGTAAAGGAAACGTTCTTACCGTTTACTTCTACATCCTTTACCATATTCAGGGTTACAAGGTCCTTACCCAGATCCGGCTCCTCTACATTACTCAACGCGGCCAATACTGCCTCTTTAGTTATCATATAAACCTTTGTTAAAGTGTCTTAAATCGCTGTAAAAATACGGTATATCATCTTTCTTTGTACAGAATAGATGAGAGGAATATCAATTTGAGGATTATTAATATTGATATGTGATATTTAGCAGTCTTAAAGTGCCAAACAACATAACTTTGTATCACAATGTCCCGTAAATTTTGGTCATATCTCATAATTGTTATTTGCTGCACTTGTTCAGTACAAAATACACATGCACAAGCCTTATATGACAATATCATACAAATAGATGGTGTTACTATGACTGCCGATAGTCTGCGTTCTGTCCCAGGTGCCACAATTTTGGTAAAACATAAGAATCGTGGAATTGAATCCAGTAATATGGGTGTATTCTCACTGGTGTGCTATAAAGGCGATACATTAATATTTACAGCACTAGGTTTTCGAACCAAAGAATTTCCGGTACCTACTACTATTGAAGGTCATTATTTTTCTCTTATACAATTAATGGTACAGGATACATTTTATTTACCTGAAACTATTATCCGCCCTTTGCCATCTAAAGACGAATTTGATTACGCCTTCAAACATTGGCATATTCCTAATGATAAATATGAGATTGCTCGCAGAAATACTGATGCACTTACATTAAGAGCCTTAGCATATACATTACCCCATGATGGACGCGAGAATCAAGCTGCATATCAAAGTTTACAAGCACGTGAAGCCACATATTACGGGCAAGTAAAACCTACCAATATCCTCAATCCTCTCGCATGGGCAGAATTCTTTGAAGCCTGGAAAAGAGGTGATTTCCGCAGAAAAGACAACCCTGTAACAAATTATTAATACTTAGGTTTTGTGTTAACAGCCTTTGTTAACAAAATAGTCATCAATGCTGCATGATTTGCAGACATCCCATCTTTATCCATCTATAATCACATGTGATTTAAGCTACATTTCTTAAGCGCCTGTTAACCTAAGGCCTGATTTCCTAACCTTTTGTTAAGTACATACCCATTTCATTAAACGCTTGTTAACCACTAATAAAGGGCTTGTTAAGCGAAGCGGTATTTCATTTCCAATGCACTGTCATGTGTCACTTTTGTGTTGCAAAAGAAAACAACAAAAGAAAAACAACATCATGACACCAACTAAAACTGAAAACAAGAGTAATTCTATATCACCAAGAAGCACTTCTTTAATTTCACCAAAAACTATTTTTAAAAGTTTAGCTATGATTGCTCTCTTAGCGTTGAGCATGGCTGAGGCTAAGGGGCAATGCAATTTTAGTTCTAGCAGTTCAACAAGCCCAACTACTTGTAGCGGTTCTGATGGAACTATAACTATTAATGGTTTAGGTAATAACAAGGATTACACTATCAATTATTCAAAAAACGGCTCTGCGGTTACCCCATTTACTGTTACCACAAATGGTGATGGAAAGCTCGTAATACCTTCTTTAGGTGCGGGTTCTTATACCAATGTAACTGCTACTAAGGGTTGTACTACATCTGCAATATCTTATACTTTGTCAGATCCTGCTGCACCATCCTTAGGTAGTATATCCTTTATTAGTCCTTCAGGTTGTAATACATCCGACGGCTCATTTAGCATCAGTTCTATGTCTGCTAATACTGCATATACTGTCAATTATAAAAAAGCAGGAATAGCACAAACACCGGTAAATACAACATCTGATGCTTCTGGTAAAGTAACTGTTACAGGATTATCTGCTGCTGCTTATACCAACATTACTATTTCTAAAAACAATTGCACTTCTGGAAGCTCTGGTTCTGTTACCATTACAAATCCTGCACCTCCTTCTTTAGGTGGATTATCTGCAGTGGCTCCTACCACATGTGGTGGTACAGATGCTGCTTGGTACATCAGCTCTATGACACCTGCTACTACCTATACTGTCAATTATTCAAAAAATGGTGTTGCTCAAACAGCAGTAAACTTATATGCTAGTAATTCAGGTATACTGACAATGTCTAATCAAGGCACAGGCTCTTATACAAATATCACAGTTTCTTTAAATGGTTGTACATCTACAAGCACTGGCAATGTAACTATCAACAACCCAACTGCTCCTTCTGTAGGTGGCTTATCTTCTACTGTTCCTACTTCATGCAATGGCAATAGTGCTACTATGCTAATTAGCAACATGACAGCAAACTCAGCTTATACAGTTAACTACAAATACAATGGTGTTGCTGCTAACCCAAGTTTAACAACAGCAAGCGCTTCAGGTGTTATCACTGTTTACAGTTTAGCCCCAGGCACATACACAAATATTACTGTTACAAAAAACAATTGTGTTTCTTCAAGTGCTGGTCCATTAACTATAAGTAATGCAGCTACATCTTCAATAGGTAGCACGTCTTCTTCTAACCCTGTTACCTGTAGCGGTACTGAAGGTACTATTACTATCAATGGCTTAACTGCTAATACAATCTACTACGTCAATTATAACAAGAACAGCGTAGCTCAAACAGCAATGTATGTTACTACTAATGGTTCTGGTGTTGGTGTTATGACCGGACTTGGTTCAGGGTCTTACTCTAACGTTAATGTATCTACAGTTACTAGTTGTCCATCATCTAATGCCGGTCCTTTTACATTAAGCGACCCATCTGCTCCTTCTATTGGTTCTTCTACGGTAACAAATACTACTACTTGCAGTGGCAATGATGGTAGCATCAAACTAAACGGCCTAACTGCTATTACTACTTATACTGTAAATTATAATAAAAATGGTGTAGCTCAGTTTGCACAGAATTTGACTACAAATGCTTCTGGTTCTTTAATGGTTAGTAGCCTTTCTGCAGCTACGTATAGTAGCTTCACCGTTACCAAATCAAATTGTACATCTGCCGGATTCGGACCTATAGTAGTGAGTGATCCTGCTGCACCTTCAATTGGATCATCTTCAACTGTTAACCCAACTACTTGCAGTAGCACAAATGGCTCCATAACCTTAGGTGGATTATCTGCTAATACTGCATATACTGTCAATTATTCTAAGAATGGCATAGCACAAACTGCCATCAACTTAACCACTAACTCTTCAGGCAATTTAATCATCAGTAGTTTATCTTCTGCTACTTATAATAATTTTACTGTTACAAAATCTAATTGCACATCTGCTGCTTATGGACCAATAGTTCTTGCAGGTGCACCTATATTTACAATGTCATCTGGCAACCCTACTACTTGTAGTGGCACAGATGGCAGCATTACATTGAGTGGTTTATCTGCCAGCACTTCTTATACTATCAATTATAACAAAAATGGTGTAGCTCAAACTGCTCTTACTACTCCTTCTAATGCTTCTGGTGTTATAACCATTTCAGGCCTTACTGCTACTACTTACAGCAATCTTACCGTAACAAAAACAGGTTGTTCTTCTTCACCAATGAGCTCAGTCGTATTGACTGAACCATCAGCACCTACGCCTATTGCATCTTACGTTAACCCTTCTACATGTAATGGCACTAACGGCAGTATTACTTTAAATAATTTAATTCCTTCTTCATCATATACCATCAATTATAGTAAGGCTGGTATAACACAAACTCCTGTTGTTGCTACTTCAAATGCTTCAGGTGTGGTAGTCATCAGCAATTTAAGTGCTGGCACATATTCATCTATATCTGCTACTAAGAGCTATTGTGTATCTAATCTTGCTGGCACAATTACACTTAGCGATCCTATAGCTCCAAGTATTACTTCATCCAACAGTGGTACAGTTTGTCAGGGTTCATCTATCAGCTTATCAGCCTCAACAGTTTCAGGTGCCACTTATAGTTGGTCAGGTCCTAACGGATATTCAAACTCATCTCAAAATCCAACTATCACTAATGCTTCTGCAACTCAAGCAGGTACATATTCCGTCACTGCTACTGCCAACAATTGTATTTCTACAGTTGCAACAACTACAGTAGCCGTCAATACCAATACGAATCCTTCTATTAGTAGTGCAAACAGCGTTTGCGCTGGTGCTAGCACCACTGTAACATTTACAGGTGCTGCAAATTCAGTTGTAACTTATAGCGTCAACAACGGATCAAATCAAACTGTCACTTTAAATAACAGCGGATCTGGTTCAATTAGTACAGGTACATTAAATACTGCTAATAGTTATGGAACACAACGCCCAACGGCAGGT
>JBAWXE010000100.1:0-9834 GCA_037144255.1 Bacteroidota bacterium
ATTTTGATTATATTTATTGTGTATGTGTTTCCTCAAATAGTAACCATCATTTAAATAATAGCAAAGTATACATGGGCTAGTAAATTGGTGATAGAACCTTGTGAAATGAACATTTAAGAAGCTTATGAAATATAGAATTCAATTACATCAAGTTCAGGATGCAGGATATATTGTCATTGGTTCATTGATCAGTGGATTTGGATTGAGAAGCTTTTTGATACCCAATGGCTTCTTAGATGGTGGGGTTACAGGTATATCTCTTCTATTACATGAATTGTACCATTGGAATATTGCCGTAGTAATAGTAATGGCAAATATCCCTTTCATTATAATGGGTGCTATACAGCTCAATAGGACCTTTGCTATACGTACCCTAGCAGGAACATTTCTTCTGGGGCTTTGCTTGACACTCATACCATATCCTGAATTGCAATATGACAAACTGCTTGTCTCCACTTTCGGAGGATTGTTTCTGGGCCTAGGGATAGGCTTAGGGATGAGAGGGGGCTGCGCACTGGATGGTATAGATGTGGTAGCATTATACACTTTCAAACGAAGCGGCTTTACCATTAGCGAGATCATACTGGGCATTAACATTATTATCTTCATGATAGCTGCATTTAAATTAGGTTTCGAAACATCACTACAAGCTATACTTACTTATTATACCGTTACCAAAACAATAGACTATGTAGTGGAGGGTGTAGAGGAGTATACAGGTGTTACCATAATATCAGGCCAAAGTGAAGATATAAAACTAAAGCTTGTTAAAGAGTTGGGACGTGGAATAACTATTTACAAAGGGGAACGTGGCTTTATGAAAGAAAGCTATGACATCAGCTATCCTTGCGATATTGTTTTCACTATTATCACCAGACTGGAATTTCGACGATTGCAGAATATGGTAAACGAAGTAGACCCTAAGGCCTTTGTATTTACCAATAGTATCAAAGAAACTGCGGGTGGTATACTGAAAAGAAAAGCGAAACACTAAGCACAATACTACTTGTCATCTGCAAGCCCTTTTTCTATATCTCTGCTGGGTACTATCCACACTATAGCTACAAAGGCAAATAAGCATATGGAAACGTACGTATGCCAAAATGCAGCTGCAACAGCCAGCGAATAACAAAAAACAGAAAGGATCGATTTGAAATTTAGTTTACCTAAAGTCTCTCTCAAATGACTATCAGGCGGAAGGCTACTCAAAATTATTCTCCTCAAAATATCGAACGAAAGTCCGCACATTAGTAATAACACTGCATATACTACAACTGCAAATGAGCTAAAACATGTTTTATCCATCCATGTGGTGGCTAATGGTACCAATGAAAGCCAAAAAAGTAAATTCAGATTAGCCCACATCATTGCACCAGTCACTTGTTTTACTGTATGCAACAAATGATGGTGATTATTCCAGTAGATACCAATAAAAATAAAGCTCAGTATATAGCCGGTAAGCATAGGTGATAATTGTCGAAAAGACTCCCAATTAGCAGTATCAGGCATATGTATCTCTAACACCATTATTGTGATTATGATAGCGATGACCCCATCGCTAAAAGCCTCTAATCTAGTTTTGTTCATACAGTGTGGTTTTTAGAAATCCTTAACAAATAGCAAAATAATCATAGAAAAAGCAAATAGAGTTTCTCTATTGACACTATTACAACTCCATGTAAAAAAAATAATTCACTCAAACGGAGTGAGATTTCATGAACTATTTAAATGCACCTTGCAGTGGGATAATTTGGCGAAAAATTATTTCTCATTATTTGTAACATTTTTCCATACTCATCCGTCTTACTAAGTACAATTTAAAATGAACCACCAGAAACAGATATACTTATATTATGAAACAAACAATTACTTACCTATTCTTATTCATTATACTTTTCAGCACTAGTGCGTTTGTTCAAAGTAAAACAAGCGTGAGTGGAAAAGTAATCGATAACGGCAAGCCTGTTGAATTTGCCAACATATCTATCCTACAATCAAAAGACAGCACATTAGTAAAAACTGATGTAACAGATAACAACGGGAATTATGATATAGACCTAACAACAGGAGGTAGTTACCTTGTTAGATATACTAATGTTGGGTTTGAGACAAAGTTTAGTGCTGTATTTACTGTAAAACAAGGTGAGAATTATAAATTGCCAGATGCAAAAATGATTCCAATATCCGCAGAATTAAAAACAGCTACTGTTACTGCAAAAAAGCCCATGATAGAGGTGAAGGCAGATAAAGTGATCTTCAATATAGAAAACAGCATTAACGCTACAGGCAGTAATGCAATGGAATTATTGCAGAAAAGCCCGGGTTTAATAGTAGACAACAATGACAATATCAGCATGAAAGGAAAAAGCGGTGTACGCATCTATATAGATGGCAAAATATCTATGCTAGATGTAAAGGATCTTGCAGCATTCCTTAAAAGCATCAATAGTAATGATGTAGAAGCTATAGAAATGATCAGTAACCCTAGCGCCAAATATGATGCGAGTGGCAACGCAGGAATAATTAATATAAGACTTAAGAAGAATAAAAGGTTTGGCACAAATGGTAGTGTGGACCTAGGATACGTACAAGGAATAACGGGTAAAGAGAACGGATCTGTAAACCTGAATTATAGAGACAAAAAGGTGAATATCTTTGGTAATGTAGGAGCAAATATCGGCAGTTATGAAAATGGCATGAACTTATACCGTATTCAGAAAGACACGATATACGATCAACATAGTACTAATACTAGCAATGATAAGAACATCAATATCAAAACAGGTGCTGACTTTTTTGTAAACAGTAAAAATACGATTGGTGTATTAGCCACGACCAACTTCAATAATAGTGACTTTACTAGTCATAGTAATACCAATATATACTATCCTACGACAGATTCTTTTATCAAGAAACTGGTAGCCTATAATAGTATACCCGGCAACCGTACTAATGCGAATTTCAATACCAATTATCGATATGTTGATACTAATGGTAGGGAAGTAAATGTTGATGCAGACTATGGTCTATTTCGTGGTACAGGGCGAAGTTTACAACCAAACTATTATTATAATGATGTCAATTCGCTTATTAGTAGCGTTATCAACCGTAATAATACCCCTACCGATATTGACATCTACACAGTGAAAGCTGATGCTGAACAAAAGATGGGTAAAGGAAAGATAGGATATGGGGCTAAAGTATCATACGTAGCGACGGCCAATACATTTGATTTCTATAACGTACTTAATGGAACTGATGTAAAACAACTAAGCCTCAGTAATAATTTTAAATACACCGAAAATATCAATGCCGGGTATGTGAATTATCAAAACCCACTAAGTCAATCACTAAGCCTACAGGCAGGGCTACGTGTAGAAAATACCAGCAGCACCGGAGAATTGAAAAGAGAGGATGGTATAGTACAAGCAGACAATACAGTTAAGAGAAATTATACAGACCTTTTCCCAAGTGGCGCACTGACATGGACTGCAAATAAGAAAAACACATTGAATCTTACATATAGTCGCCGTATAGACCGACCTACCTATCAGGACCTAAATCCTTTTGAAAACAAACTAGATGAGTTAACCTATCAGAAAGGGAATGCGTTCTTACTTCCTCAATATACTAATACTGTAGAATTGACACATACATTCACGGATCTTATTAACACGACAATTGGCTACAGCAATGTAAGTGACTATGCTACACAAGTAACTGACACGATCAAGAATGCAGGATATGTGCAACAACAAAATATTGGCACACAAAAAATATTCAGTTTTAACATTGGTGCTCCGACACCAATTAGAAAATGGTGGAATGGATATGCAAATATATGGTATAGCTATCAGACACTAGAAGGACAAATAGGACAGAACAAACTAAGCCTAGGACTACCTATTTATGGGGCATACTTGCAACAGACATTTACTCTGAAGAAAGATTATTCTATTGAAGTTAGCGGATCATATAATGGTCCGGCTCTTTGGGGTGGCTCATGGAAAACAAAACCTCAAGGAGGTATGGACCTAGGCATACAAAAGAGACTATTCAACAATAATGCAACACTAAAATTAAGTGTAACAGATATATTATATACCTACCCATGGAAAGCTACAAGTGATTTTGGTGGATCCAAAATAATAGGTAGTGGTAATTGGGAAAGCCAAACTATACGTATCAGCTTTTCATATCGGTTTGGAAGTAACCAAATCAGTTCTGCTCGCCAACGCAAAACCGGCCTAGAAAATGAAGCAAATAGGATAAAAGGAGGAAAAGGATAAAAATTCCTATTAGTCGATACACAAACATTTAACCATATACAACCTTACAACCAAATACGTTGTAAGGTTATTTCTATTAAATAAATTGCAATTATAACGAGATTCCTATATTTACCTTATCAAACAATAATATGTTCATAGAACCATATACCGGGCGAAAAAAAGGATGGATAGAAGTGATATCAGGCTGCATGTTCTCCGGAAAAACGGAAGAGCTGATCAGACGATTAAAGAGAGTACAGATAGCAGGTCTTAGTGCTGAGATATTTAAACCTACAATGGATGTAAGATACCATCCTGAAGATATTGTATCCCATGATGCATCGAGAATCAGATCTACCCCTGTAGAAAATCCTTTCAATATTCTTATACTGGCATCTGATGTAGATGTAGTAGGTATTGATGAAGCACAATTCTTTGATGTCGGCATCGTAGAAGTAGCAGAGGAATTAGCTCTTAGAGGTATTCGCGTAATCGTTGCAGGCCTAGATATGGATTATTCCAGCAAACCTTTTGGCCCTATGCCCGCGCTATTGGCAAGAGCAGAGTACATTACAAAACTGCATGCAATATGTGTAAAATGTGGAGACATTGCCAATTATTCTTACCGATTATCAAAAACCGGTGATCAAGTATTATTAGGAGCAAAAGATAGCTACGAGCCTCGCTGTAGACATTGTTTCTACAAAGTAGATTAGTAGACCCTTATGCTAGTCTTAGTAATCCGAATTTATATAAAGTATTAATAGGCTTATTATCCCAAAATAGTTCGAAATCTTCTAATCCGGCAGATTCATAATCATCTTTTACCTCTTGTATAGTATAGAGTTTACTATTCATTACTGACACTTTTTGCAACATGTCCATTAACCAAACACCTTGTTGCTGATCAATTTTAATATTAGCAGTTTCTCGTTTTCCTTGAAATGTTAATGATGCCACTTCCCATTGAATACCTTTTTTAGACTTTGTAACTATCTCCAATAAAGGAGTATTTCCCAACCATACTATCTTATCTGCGGGTTTAAAAGAACTGTATTCAACTTCGTTTAAAATTTCGGAGATGTATTCAGGATGTACTTTAGTTTTAGGCACTTTAAAATCGAACCACTTCTGTAATGGGTAATCAAAGCATGCATTTTGCATGTAATTAAGCAGTGATTTTTTAAGACCTAATGTAAAGGTATCATGATCTGCACCAGTAGAGTCACTATGCACTAAGTCGTTGTTTGCAAATGCTCCTTCCTTCTTAGTTTCCTTTTTAACTCCAAACTTCTCAGGAGACATACCTACAGGGCTATGTGCAGTCATGGCGAATTGATGCCAAAAAGCCGATTGCAGTATCCCAGATTGAAACATTTGTCTCACCATTTCCATAGAGTCAATCGTTTCTTGTTCGGTTTGTGAAGGGAAACCATACATCAGATATGCGTGTACCATAATACCTGCTTCAGTGAAATGTTTATTCACTCTAGCTACTTGAGCAACTGTAATTCCTTTCTGGATCAATTCAAGCAATCTGTCTGAAGCTACTTCTAAGCCTCCTGAAACTGCTACACAGCCTGAGGCTTTCAGCAATAAACACAAGTCTCTTGTAAAACTCTTTTCGAAGCGAATATTAGTCCACCATGATATGATTAACTTACGACGAATAATCTCTATTGCCAAAGCTCTCATCAAAGATGGTGGTGCTGCCTCGTCCACAAAATGAAATCCAAGTTGTCCTGTTTGCGCTATAATCTCTTCTATACGATCACAAAGCAATTGTGCTGTAACAGGTTCATAGAGCTTAATATAATCCAGTGAAATATCACAAAAAGTACATTTACCCCAATAGCAGCCATGCGCCATTGTCAATTTGTTCCATCTGCCATCGTTCCATAGGCGGTGCATCGGATTAATAATCTCGATTGCAGATATATATTTATCCAGCAAAAAATCACTATAATCAGGTGTGCCTACTTGCCCTTGTTTATAGTCAGCACAAGCCTGATTATTAATATATGCCACTTTACCATCTGCTAACAAAAAAGTACGCTTCAATTCATTAATTGATCTATCATTTTGGAGATATCTAACCAGATTTTCAACAGGGGCCTCACCATCATCGAGCGTTATGAAATCTACAAATTCAAATACTCTGGCATCTGATAATGAACGCAACTCTGTATTAGGGAAACCTCCTCCCATTGCTATTTTAACTTCCGGGTAATTTTTTTTGAGCCATTGACCACATCGCAATGCCGCATATAAGTTTCCAGGGAACGGCACAGAGATCGCTACCAAAGAAGGCTGAACTTCTGACATTCTTATTGAAAGAATATCAATCAGCAAAGAATCAATATATGTATACTGCTTTTGAAGCGACTCATATAATTCATCAAAACTATTCGCAGAACGACCAAGTCGTTCTGCATAACGACTAAAGCCAAAATGCTGATCTACACATTCCATTATGAAATCTGAAAGATCTTCTAAATACATTGTAGCCAAGTGCTTAGCCTTATCCTGTATACCCATATTACCAAAGGCCCAGGTTAGATCGTCTAGTTGGACAAAGCGTGAGGCTTCAGGTAAAAAATCTCTCTTGCATATCAAATGTGCCAATGTTGGATTCTTGCCTTGGAGGAAACTAATTACATGATCAATAGAATTTATATAATCCCTTTGTAGCAATATGATCCTTTTAGCGTTTGCTGTAATTTCTTGATCGCCAGAATTACTTTGCGCAAATAATTGTAATAAACCTTGTTTTGAGAACAATGAGATTGTAACTTCTATGCCTAAGTCCGCCTGAAAGGTTGAAATGCCTTTTGTATTCAAGAATCCTTTTAAATACGCAGTAGCTGGATATGGCGTATTAAGCTGAGTAAATGGTGGTGTTATTAAAAATACAGATGCGCTCAAATCATTGGATTTAGACAGCAAAAATATTCTAAATAATCAAACCAAACAGTATGATTGACTACCATATAAAGTAATAGAGCCCCTTTTAGGGGCTCTATTACTTTATATCATCTTACAAAAACCTATTTAACTTGGTATGTAGAATGTTGTTCTATATTGACTTGCTGCACTTGAAGACGCTTTTGGTGTACTTTTTTGACACCATAACCCACACCAGCAATCAACAATAAACTAATTCCACCATCCAACGGTACCGTATCCTGAGTATCGCCACCACTTCCATTATCGAATGGTGGCGGTTGAGCTATTACATATGTCGGCACTATTAACCCAAAAATAAGAACTGTAAAAATTATTATTCTATTTATTCCTTTCATTCTTTGCCGCTTTCGTTCTTAATATTAATAATCCTCCGTTAATAATTCCAATCTTACTTCTTCACCAGTTGTTTAGTGATGGTCTCAGTACCACATGTGATCCTCACCATATAGATGCCCGCTGACAGGTTCTGTAATGGTACACTCACCTTAGCACTGCTCACATCCTTAACATTCACACTGTACACTTCCTGACCACTCACATTACTGATAGCGATCTGTGCCGTACTGCCCTTCTCTGCTCCCTCAAAACTAATATTGGTCATATCCGTAGCAGGGTTAGGACTGATGTTCACACTGAAATGGGTTCCGCTTGTCGTAGTTGTAGTCGGGGTAGGGCTAATACCTGTAGTACTGATCGTTCCGTTCAACTGGAAGCGACCTTCGCCCTGACTCAGACTGTCTGTTGACAATACATTGAAGGTATATTCTGTACCGGGTGCTAACGGTTGTACCACATTCAGATAGTTATCCATCAGGTACAAACTGTAGTTAGATGGAAGGTCCATAGAATGTACCTTGATCTTATACTGCTGTGCCGTAGGTACTGTTATTCCTAATGGTATCATCATATTGTTAACAAACGGACGTACATCCACTGACAACTTCTTATTGTCTGATGACTTACTATAGAAGTTCAGACTCGGGTTAGTTGCCTTGTCGCCATCCATATTATCCTTAGCAGCTGATGCCTGACCATTGAACACCGTGTACATCCTATCCCAGTAGATACTGTCATTATTGCTGTACACTCGGAACTCTACTCTGCCAGGTACACTACTATTCGTACGGAAGGCCATATTATCATCCGTAGCAACTTTATCAGATTCATTAAAGATCAATGAATCTCCTGTAGCTGCTGCACTCACTACGAACGCTCCATGTATTGGCAAATAGTAATCATCCGCCGGATCATTCGATATAGCCTGTGTATTGTATCCTCCCAATGTCCCTTGTTCTGCATCCCATACCCAATATGCTCCACCACTTACCTGACCACTCTGTGACGCTGCATACATTATTGGTCGCAGATTCACTGATGATGGATAAGGGTTACCTAAAACATTCGAATTAGAGAATGGTCCCTTTACCATATGTATCACTTGAGTACCTGTATTCACATTACCGGATGTCTGGAAGGTGACAGGTGTTGGTATTGGCGTACTTGTCAGACCAAAGCCTTTAGGACCACGTACCAATACACGTATTGCTTCATATTTGTTCCAACTGTTCGAATCATTCGTTGTAGATACCAAAGCCGAGGTGAATGCTCTCCATCCCAGATCATTACCATTAGGTGCATATGTACCACCTCTCATAGGATCATACCAGTATGCAGATGGATTATTGGTAGCTGTTGTAGTAAAGCCATTCGCTGAACCACCTGCACCTGTAATATCAACATCTTTCGTCAATTCAGGATTCAGGGCTACTGCTGTCTGGTATGGATGGGCAAAGAATCGGTAGCAACGACGGCCTCCAGGTACATAACGCTGTATCTGTACATCACCACTGATACTGCCTCCGTTCATCGTACCGATACTACCTGTACCGCCAGGACCTGATACCAAGACAAACGAATTGTTAGTAACCAAAGTACCTGCATTCAATGTAACAACACCTGTTACTTTCAATGAATCGCCGCCTGTAGTATCTACTGTGATCGTAGAAGTATTGCTGACAGTAAGATTACCAACAGATCCCGTACCTCCAATGTTCTGTGGTGTAGTACCGTTCAGTACAACTTCACCTCCACCTCCGATATTTCCACTCAGGGTCAGGTCACCACTCACTTGGAGACTACTACCTGCTGATAAGGTGATCGCAGCTCCGGTATCTACTGACAGATTCTGTGCTGTGATCGTTACCGCGCCAGGTACATTAGGGGTATACGGAGTTCCTGCAGGAACCAATATAGGGGTCGTTGCCGTTGGAACACCACCACACCAGTTGCTTGGATTGCTCCAAACAGTATCAGCTATTCCAAGCCATGTATCAGGACCTACATTCAGTACCACACTGTCTACTGTAGGTGATGAACATGATGTATTTGATACACTTACTAATTTGTATACTAAAGTATCTATCAAAGTACCGGTATTGAACGTAGCAAATCCACTACCATTCAAACTCAGGCTCTGATTAGATCCTCCATTCAATGTATAGGTCAACGATCCATTAGCCGGTCCACCGCTAAAGTTGATATCTGCATTCAAGCCTGCACATAATGTGTAAGGACTAGCATGACCACTGATACTGAT
>JBAWXE010000101.1:0-9746 GCA_037144255.1 Bacteroidota bacterium
AGTTGTAGGGGGTATGAATGTGTGAGTATAATGCTGATAAGTTGTGCTGGATGTTCCACCGGCAATTACATTACTTAGAGTTGTAACACCAGTTGTTTGGCTTTTAACTACAGCATTTACAGTCCAACCACTATATCCGTCTCCCTGATACCAGAAATCAAACGTATACGTTGCACCTCCTACTAAAGTAAATTGTGGAGTATAAAGAGTATCTGTAACACCTATATATGGAGTCCAATACCAACTAAAAATCCCAGCACCCGTGTAAGTACCATGATTAGTTTGTCCATAAAGTCCTCCAGGTGCAGTAACGTATGTAAGTGCCTTAGAACCTATGTATGTACCTCCACTATTATTCACATCATACATACATGTAGGATATGTGTTAGCAGTTGTTAGGTTAAAACCTTCATAATAAGGTAATGAGCCTGCACATTGTGCACTTAATCTATTAGAGAATAGACTCAGTACAAAAATCAAAACGAAAAGACTACAAAAACGTAATTGTTTAAGATTCATATACACGATTTTTAAAACTTAATAAAAGAGTAACACGCTTGATACAAGTTACGAAGAAAAAATAAAAAAGTGAGTTAATTTATCAGAAATAATTATCTGTGTTCATATCTGAAGATTATTTATATACATATCGATTTAATTAAATATAAGTTATGTAAAATAACACATAATACATGGGTACTTCCCATATATTGTTGTGTTCATTCATCATTAAAAAAAAATTGAAAAATGTACTATCTACCAAAGCGTGGATGGTATTTTTCTAAGGTTTGTCGCAGATATCCCCTATCCAGATGGGTATATATCTCTGTAGTAGTGATGCTTTTATGGCCCATCATTTCTTGTACAGCTCTCAGGTCTGCACCTGCTTCTACTAAATGCGTAGCAAACGAATGGCGTAATGTGTGTGGATGAATGCTCTTATCAAAACCACATTTCTGTGTCAGGTCTTTCAATATTAAGAAGATCATTACTCGCGATAATTTTCCACCGCGTCTATTCAAAAATAAAATATCCTCAGAACCTTTTTTAGGTACTATAGTATTCCTGATATGCTCTCTGTATAATTTTATTTGCTTCACAGCTTCACCACCTATGGGTATCAATCTTTCTTTATTTCCTTTACCTACTACACGCACAAAACCTACATCTAAATACAAATGAGAAATAGATAATCCTACTAGCTCACTCACACGCAAACCGCAGCTGTACATGGTTTCCAGCATAGCTCTGTTACGTTGCCCTTCAGGTGTGCTATGGTCTATAGTCGTAAATAATTTATCAATTTCTTCAACACTCAAGAAAGTTGGAAGTGAGCGTTTCAACTTAGGTGTCTCTAATAATTCTGTAGGATCTTTCTTAATAATGCCTTCTAATAAAAGATAACCAAAAAAAGATTTCACACCACTCAGTATACGCGATTGTGTACCCGCTGCCAACTCTAGTTCATTAATGTGTACTACAAATCTTTGCAAGTGTGATAATTCTATTCCTTGAATTGAAAGGCCTGCATGTTCATCGGCAATATGATCGCGTAGCATAGCTACATCATGCAGATATGGCTCAACAGTATTATCAGACATAGATCGCTCTAGTTGCAAATACGCTTTAAATCCTTTCAGGTATGCTTCCCACACAATAAATCAGATATCAGTTGATAACAAATGTAAACAATAACGTTTTTCTTATCTTGCCACAAATTACTAAAGCATGTTACAAATTGCTATTGTCAACGGACCTAACTTGAATTTAGTGGGTACCCGCGAACAACATATCTACGGCACACAAACCCTGGGCGACTATTTCATGCTATTAAGAAAACAATTCCCTGATGTTACATTTCATACCTATCAAAGTAATGTAGAAGGAGAGATCATCAATTATTTACATAGTTGCCGTGGCAAGATACAAGGCATCATTTTCAATGGTGGGGCTTATACCCATACAAGTATCGCTATAGCCGATGCCATTGCCGGTATAGATATACCTGTAATAGAAGTACACATCTCTAATATCTACGCCCGTGAAGAGTTTCGAGTACATTCATATACTGCTGCAAAAAGTGTTGGTTGTATCTCCGGCTTGGGTATGAACGGTTATGCATTGGCTGCACAACATTTCATACACTTATTATCCTCTAAACCCGCGTAGGAAAGCAACTGTATCCATTCGTTTTTTACCTTCTTGTTGCAGTTCATCTATATATAGCCAGCCATCAGTAGCTGCTAAACGTAAAAAGGTTTTACCATCAGTTTCATATACGCCCGGTGTTTGCTTATGAATCGAATGCTCATAATGCGATTTATATATCTTCACTACCTTATCACCTAGCATAGTATATGCAGCAGGATGTGGAGACAACCCTCTTATCAAATTGTGAATAGTAGCTACACCCTTCTGCCAATGTATACGTGTATCTTCTTTAAATATCTTAGGAGCTTGTTTCAATTCTGATGCCTCTACTAATGCTTGTGGTACTTCTGTAATAGTACCTGCAGATAATCGCTTCACAGTTTCTATCAACAATATTGCACCTTCTTGCATTAGTTTTTCGTATAGAGTGCCAATATTATCTTCAGGTGTTATAGCTACTTTGCTTTGCAGCAATATATCTCCTGTATCTATTTCATGTTGTAATTTGAAGGTAGTAACTCCTGTCTCAGTCTCTCCATTGATGATGGCCCAATTGATTGGTGCAGCACCTCTGTATTGTGGCAACAATGACGCATGTACATTGATAGTACCCATTGGAGGCATATCCCATACCAATACGGGTAGCATACGGAATGCTACCACCACTTGCAGGTCTGCACGATAAGATGATAACTCTTCTAAAAAATTAGGGTCTTTCAACTTATGAGGTTGTAGTACAGGTAATCCTTGCATAAGAGCATACTCCTTTACAGCAGAAGCCTGCAACTGCATACCTCTACCAGCCGGCTTATCTGGAGTAGTAACTACGGCTACCACATTCGCGCCTGCTTCTACCAATGCTTTCAGCGATGCCACCGCAAAATCCGGTGTACCCATGAAAATGATCCTCATTTGTTCAAACGATACCATACGAGTTGCAAAGCTAATGCAGTAAAAGTTTATATCCGATTCATTAAACTTTTGTATCTTAATTCGGTCTATTATACAACCGGCACATATATTATTCATGGCGTTATCCACCGCTACAGACGACAGGTCTTTATTACTCGCTTTTAGAGATGAAAGTACTCGTGAACAGGCATTTACCCAATTAGTACGCCTGTATCAAGAGCGGCTGTATTGGCATGTGCGCCGAATGGTAGTTGAACATGAGGACACAAATGATATTTTACAAAATGTCTTCATAAAAGTGTGGAAGAATCTGGCAGAGTTTCGTGAACAGTCGAACTTATATACATGGCTGTACCGTATAGCTACCAATGAGACCCTGACATGGATAGAACAACAAAAGAAGCGTAGCTCTGTTGCGATAACGAATGATGAAAGCTCATATGCCAACAAGTTGACTGACCAGCGAGGTTATGATGCCAATAAAATTGAGTGGAGATTGCAACAGGCCATACAAACGCTACCTGAGAAACAACGTATCGTATTCAATCTGCGATACTATGATGAAATGCCTTACGAAGAGATGGCCAATATTTTAGATACATCTGTAGGATCGCTGAAAGCATCTTACCACCATGCAGCCAAGAAAGTAGAGGCTTTTATTAAAAAGGGTTAAACTATTAAAGAGAACAACTGTCTTATAAATAACATGAAACATCACAACGACATAATAGAAGAATTGAAGCAATGGGGCAGTCCCTTGGCGGATATGTCGAGAGCTATGCCCTACTATGTACCCACTGCTTATTTTGAAACAGCTACCCATACATTTGTAAAAGGTGTACATGCGGCTAATGCCGCTGACCCTGCTATGGGCTATAGTAAGTATATGCCACATACAGTGCCATTCGGGTACTTTAGTGAGTTCCCTGGTCAGATATATAATGCAGCTATGAGTACTGATGAGTTTCCTGCTGATTTGAATGTAGGACACCCCTACTCTGTACCAGCGAACTACTTCGATGAGCTACCGGGTAATATACTGGCCAAGATACAAGCAACAGAAAAACAAGATGCTTCTCAACATATCAAGACCATATCGCTGACTAGAAAAAGTGCATGGTATAATATGAGATGGGCTGCCGCAGCAGTATTACTTATTTCTATCAGTTTAGGTTCATATAAAATGCTGATTGCACCACAATATAATATTGAGCATCAATTAGCGTCAGTACCTTTGAGTGCACTGGATGAATACGCATCTATGCATACAGACGATGCAGATGGTACTGCAGTATTGAGCAACGGACAAGCTGTGAATTTACAACTAAATGAAGAAGAGATCATACACTACCTGAATGAAAAGGGCATTAACGAAAATGAACTTAATTAATATTTGAAATATAAAAAAAGATGAAACAATTACTCAGTCTGATTATTGCATTAATTATTACAACTGGTTCTTATGCCCAACCAGAGCATAGGCATGATGACAAAGCCTTTGAAAAGGTACGGAGTGTACATATTGCACTTTTGACAAGACATATGAACTTGACTCCGAAGCAAGCTGAGCAGTTCTGGCCTATTTACAATGAGTTCGACAATGAACGAACCATTATCCGCAAAAAATATAAAAAGTATTTTCCAAAGAACAATGCGGGTGAGTATAACAATCCGGACAAAGAAACAAGACCTGACGCAAACACGATGTTAGATAAGAAACTGGATAGGCAACAGGAAATGCTTGATTTGAAAAGAAAGTATAAAGAACAGTTTTTAAAAGTAGTAAGCCCTGAACAGCTGGTACAAATGGATGCAGCAGATAATGACTTCACGATGATGTTGTTACAACAAAGAGCTAAAAATAAGCGCAGAAATAATAACAACAACTACTAGTAAATTACAACTTCGCGATAGGCGCTTTTACATCATGATAGAATAAGAAGGGCCAGCCTTCATTATGGCCTTGCAGGGCATATTTTTCTCGCAAGGCCATTGCTTTTTTACCATCACTATCATACTTGGCTACATACTTCATCTTCATTTGTTTGAGCTGGGGAGCCTCGTCGCCACCGTAGAAAACCTTGTCAATGCCATCGTCTATGAGGTATACAATATGCTGCGGACAATGGCCACCAGAGTGTGTGAAGTGTATATAACCATCAATAACTCCTTTCTCGCCATCCAACCAATGTACTTGCGATGTAGCTAAGAGTGGCTCTATATCTGCCGGCTGGTAAGAGGGTGTGCCTGTGGCCAGTGCATAGTCGGCCTCTGGGCGATATATATAATAAGTTGCATTAGGGAATGTGGTACGTACCAAACCATCATGTGTATGTACTACCCCGGCTGCATGGTCTTTATGCAGATGTGAGAGTAAGACCTTAGTTACCTGATCTACTGAGTAACCGCAACGAGCCAGATTATCTGCTATTTGCATATTGCCGGTTGCAGGGTTTATAAAGCCCAAACCTGTATCGAATATGATAACATCGCGATGAGTAACTACCATAAAAGGCTGCACCTCTACCAATAAGGAACCTATGGGGCGATCGTTGAGCTGATGTTCTTGTTCGTTGAAAGGGACAAATATCTTATCGTGACCTATAGTAAAAACACCTTCGGAAAGGGGGGAAATCTGAGCCATGCGAAAGCAAAGGTACAGTATAATATATCACTGTGCATTTGCCTTGCATCACCTTGCATATACCCTGCAACATCCGTGCATTTAGTGTGCAACATCTGTGCATTTACGGTGCATCATTCGTGCATTTTTAAGCCGAAGTATAGCACAAAACACTGAAAATCAATAAATTAAGATGAAAGATGTGTGCATTCTTAGTATTTTTTTCATAGTGTCTAGATTATTACAATTATAAGCTTTGGGAAGGCTTAGAATTTGCTACAAAGATACGAAATCAAGGACCCTCAATCCAAAAGAAAATATCCACACTTTTGAAGTAAATACTAAATATTACCATGAGAAATATTAGTGATATAGAAAAACTATATAGAGATAAATAACTTTAAAGAAACTAAAAGAATGTATATTTTGTTATTAGCATGAAATATAAAATACAATTGGACGATATATTTATTCCAAGAGCAAATGGAACGGGATGGGATCTTAATTATCATAATCCATGGTCGTGGGTAATTGTGGTATTGTTGACAGGCATTATCTATTTCATTTTGAAACCGTTCCTTTCTAATGTCGCATTGTTCATTAAATGTATTGTTAGAGAAAATAAAACTGATTGAATAATCTAATGTTCATATATGACAGAATCCATTCAATTAAGAAATGCTATAAGCAGGTTTGTGAAACTGAGTGATGAGGAGTGGCTTATGCTGGAGCCTTATCTGGAATTGAGACAAATACAGAAGCAAACAAACTTTGCAGTGGAAGGAAAGAAGGCGAACGAGATAGGCTATTTGCTGGAAGGGAATATGCGGCATTATTATACACGAGATGGGGAGGAAAAAACGACTTACTTCTATTTTGAAGGGCATTTTGTAAGTGCCTATATCAGTTGTATAACAGGAAAGGCATCTAAACTGACCATAGAGGCCATGACAAACTGTAAGATGCTGGTATTCAAATATAAGGAACTACAAAATCTGTATGAGTTATCGCATACATGGGAGCGTTTCGGCAGGTTGATAGCAGAGTATCTGGCCATAGGGCTAGAAGAACGCATGACAGGTCTGCTAATGCTAAGCCCGGAGGAACGATATACACAACTGCTGGAAGGCAATAAACAAAAGATAGTAGAACGTATACCACAGCATTATGTTTCCAGCTATCTGGGTATTACCCCTGTAAGCCTGAGCCGTATAAGAGCCCGGCTGTTGAAAAAATGATTTCTTATCTTTTGTTAAGGAGTGGAACACACTACTTGTAAGAGCTTTGCATCATAAAAAAAGATGTATGAAAAAGCTGTTACAAGGAGAACAAGTGATGCAACTGATACTAGCCATTGTGGCGCTAAATTACCAAACATTACATTTCTGCTGGTGGCAATGGGTGTTGTTATTCTTTTCGCCCGATATCAGTATGCTGGGGTACCTTATCAATACTAAAGTGGGTGCTGTATGCTATAATATAGCCCACCATAAAGCTATAGCAGGTGTGTTTATCATTATAGGGTTTATGTACCATATGCCTATAGTGCTGTTTGTGGGTATGCTATTATGGGCACATTCTGCATTTGACCGAGTGATGGGATATGGATTGAAATATGCAGATTCTTTCGACCATACGCATCTGGGGATGATAGGTAAAAGCAAGAAAACTATTCTGTAGTACTACCCTAGCGTATCATTACCTGCCTATCAGCATCCAAACGAATAAGAATGAATATGAGTATACTGAATGAGAGCAATGAGGAGCCACCATAACTGAGCAAAGGTAATGTGATACCAATAACCGGTGCGAGACCAATGGTCATGGAAATATTGATAGCAAAGTGAAAGAACAGTATGGATGCCACACAATAACCATATACGCGCGAGAAAGCCGATCGCTGCCGCTCTGCCAGAAATATGATACGCAGCATGAGTGATATATAAATAGCTATCAGACCGAAACTACCAACAAAGCCAAACTGTTCGCCAATAGCACAGAAGATAAAATCGGTATTCTGCTCTGGTACGAATTCGTTCTTGGTAGATGTACCATTGAGGAAACCCTTACCCCAAAAGCCACCTGAACCTATTGCTATCTTAGATTGTTTTACGTTATACTCTGATGTATTGCCTTTCTTCTCCTCCCCTTCTTGTACATTCTTGTCATATACATCGGGTACATCCATACCGAGTGTAGAATAGATACGCTCTATCTGATGGCGGGGCATATGCTTGAATGCAAAAGGCACTAATACCTGAGAAAACAGCATACATGCTACATAGCTGCCAATAAGAATGACCCGCACCATCAGCTCGCGACGGAAAGCACGACGAATGAGGTAACCAATAAGTATGGCAAGGCCTGTTAGAATGATAAAGAGAGTCATGCGCTGTAACAGCAATGTGGCTAATGTTACTGCTACTGCAGAGATACCAATAATGAGTATAGAATTAGGCAAACCCTCGCGATACATAACAAGGAAGAAACAGAAATAAACAAGCGCCAGGCCAGTTTCGTTCTGTAGAATGATGAGCATGGCGGGCACTAAGGCAATAGCAGCACCCATGATTCGGTGTTTGAGTGTTTTGAAATTGGTATCCGGGCTAGACAGGAACTTGGCCACTGCCAATGAAGTAAATATCTTACAAACCTCTCCGGGCTGAAAACGCACAGAACCTATGCCCAGCCATGAATGTGAACCCTTGACATTGACCCCTACAAAAATAGTAATGGCCAATAGAAAGAGACCAAATGTGTATGATAAAAATGCAATGGAAGAAAAGAACTTACTATCTGTAAATAGGATAACCAACCCTATGAACAATGAAATACCCAACCATGTGAGTTGTTTCATATGACTCTTACTCATCATAAAAATAGAAGGATCGGTAGTACGGTACTCTACAGAAAATACAGTTGTGATACCTATCACTACCAATGCTAAGTACAGCATAAGAGTCATGCTATCTATCCTGCTTACAAAAGTTTTGCCCGGTATATTACTCATGTATTGCTACCTGATTTGTTTTGTTATTGTTTTCTAATGGCCTTGTTGTACTGATATAATAAATTATGTACAGTAATAGAATCCTGCTCATGTTTCATAGCCAGATCGTTCAGTTTCTTTTCTTGCTTTCTCTCATAGTTAGCTTTGTCCTTCAGTCGTTGTGCAGAGTCTATAATGTATACATATCTGGATATCAGATTAGCATTCATCATCTTATCTTCTACAGCCTTACGTTTTACAGATACGCTGTCCTTTAGGTATTTCTCCATGATCAAACTGGCAATAGGTGCCGCCCATGTAGCACCAAAACCTGCGTTCTCTACTGATACTGCAATGGCAATACGCGGATGCTGACGCGGCGCAAATGCCACGAACATAGAGTGATTGGGGAGTTTGAGTGCTTCTCCATTCACTACAGCTTTATTTTCTACAGTACCTGTTTTAGCGCAAACTTCTATACCTTCTATTTTAGCACCTACGGCAGTACCACTCTCTACCACATCCTGCATGGCCTGCGCTATTATATTGAAAGTAGTATCGGGTATATGAGTCACCTTATGAGGCATCAGGTACTTGCGCAGTAATGAATCTTTGGTGTTTCCGCCTATGGACTTTACAAAGTGAGGTGTATAGTAATAACCATGATTGGCAATCATGCACATACCATTGGCCATTTGTAATGGAGTGAGTGCCAGCTCACCCTGCCCCATACCAACGAACACGATAGTACATGAATTCCATACACCATTGTAACGAGCATTGTAGTAAGCAGAATCGGGCAAAAGACCACCCTTTTCAAAAGGAATATCTATGCCTGTAGGATGACCAAAACCAAAATTATAATAATAGTCATGCCATATCTGCAAGCCTTGTTTCACACTGTTGAATTTGCTATCATCTACAGTTAGGCGAAAAACATGACTGAAGTAAGAATTGCAAGAGTGTGCCAATGCCAAACGGAAATTGGCAGCATGGCCGGCATCGTGGTGTTCGCAAGCTATAGGTCTTTTACATGCCATATAGCTACCACGGCATCCATAACCATATGAT
>JBAWXE010000102.1:0-9700 GCA_037144255.1 Bacteroidota bacterium
AACATATTGCGCTAAATATATCCAACTGCATTAGCTAAAAAACAGTCTTATTACAATACAAGGTGATGAACCTGCATAATATTCGGTATTTTTAACTTATAAAATTGGATCATGAAGGAATTTTCGCTTACTTTTTTATTGATATTTTCTTGTTGCATCACCACAAGGTGCTATGGACAATTTCAAGGTAAAGTATTCGATAAAGACACTTCTATTGCAGTATATGCTTATAGTCAGCAACAAGCAATGGCTTGGTGTGGCGGTTTCAATAATCCTGAATTCTCTATTGCTGATCTCAATCAAGATGGGATTAACGATCTAGTAGTATATGAACGTTATGTAGGTATCAAAACATTCATCAATACAGGTACAGCTGGCAACCCTCGTTATGCTTATGCTCCCCGATACGAAAAGAACTTTCCCACAGTCAATACCATACAGGATACTGTTTTATACCTCATATTATTAGATTACAATTGCGATAATATCCCCGATATGTTCATCCGTGGTATGGATGGTTTCGATGTATCCAAAGGCTATTATAATGCTTCCCATGAATTATGTTTTACGCATTACAAATCACTTTGGTACAATAATGATCAGCAATCTACCGGCTTAATTGATGCCTATTGCAATGTAGGTGATATACCTGCCATTGTAGATATTGATCATGATGGAGATCTTGATTTTCTGGCTTATGAGAATTTTGGAACTAAGATCCAATTCTATAAAAACATGCAAGTAGAATTAGGTCTCCCTTGCGACAGTATTGTTATTAAATTGGCAGACCGCTGCTGGGGACGTGTTTCACAGACTTACGACCGTGCTCATATACTAGGTGTTCCATGTGATAATACAGGTCTTTTAAGACCATCAAATGGACAAAAGATTACTCACACCGGCAATACATGCACACTGATAGATATGGATGGTGATGGCGACTTTGATTATTTAGATGGTAATATTTCATTCAATGATCTGGTAATGCTTACTAACGGTAAATCACAGTTTGGTGTAGATAGTATGATAGCACAGGATACTACATGGCCCTCCAATGGTCATATTGTTGAGTTGGCTACATGGCCTGTGGTATTCAATATCGATGTAGATCAAGATGGGAAAAAAGACATAGTGGTCGCTTCAAATGCTTCCGGTTCATCTGAGAATTACAATTGTGTATGGTACTATAAAAATACCGGCACTGCAACTGTCCCAGCATTCACATTCAAGTCAGATACCTTGTTTGTCAGTAATAGTATTGATATAGGCGAAGGTTCATATCCTATGCTATACGACTATGATAAGGATGGGAAATTAGATCTGTTTGTAGGCTCCGATGGCTATTACCAACCGGGAGGTGCATTAACCAGTCGCATATCTTATTATAAGAATACCAGCACAACCGGCCATCCTGCTTTTACCTTACAAACAAATGATTTCCTCTCATTGAGCTCAGCTAATGTTCATGGAGCATCATTAGCTGTGGGAGATATAGATGGAGATGGTAAAGATGATCTGGTTATTGGTCATTCTAATGGCACACTTAGTTACTATAAGAATGTTGCTGCTGCACCCAACTTTACACCACAATGGCAATTGGCACAAAGCACTTTACTAAATATCAATAATGCAAATATATCAGTTGGAGGTTATGCGGCACCATTTATATACGACATTAATAAAGACGGTAAACCCGATCTCATAATTGGTTGTCAATCTGGGGCATTATACTATTATGAGAATATGAATACTACCTCTGGACAACTCGCATTGAAACTGGATACTAATAAGCTGGGTGGGATCAAGGTAGTACCGGGCAACTTTTTTGCAGCATATAGCACTCCTTTTATTGGTAAAATCGATAATACAGGCATAGACTATTTAGTAGTAGGCAGCCAACCTGGTGACATATATCGCTTTACTGGTTTTCAAGGAGGTAACACACTCATACCTTACAACCAAATAGATAGTACCTATTCTTATGCTTACCCCGGACCACGTTGTGCTCCCACTTTTGCAGATATTGATGGTGATGGCATGTACGAGATGTTCGTAGGAAATGTTTTGGGTGGCGTCTCTTTATACAAACAACAATATCCTGTATCCGTTAATAATACCACATCACCATATGAAAATGTCGATATAAGAGTATATCCTAGTCCGGCAAAAAATATATTGAATATTGACTGGAGCGAAGCTTTATCACAATTCGATCAACATATATCGATATTTAATACTACTGGACAAAAAATGTTATCTGTTGTTGTACCAAGATCTGAATCTACTACCCAAATTCATATTGACGCATTACCTTCAGGTATCTATTTTTGTGAATTACAATCTACCGCAGGTAAATTCATGTCTAGGGTAGTTGTAATCAGATAGAAAATACATTTATAGGTATTAATATTTAATATACTTATTTCAAACAATGTATATTATGTTGTTATTATGCCAATTATCTTTTGGTTATAATAAATATTCTTTCTAACTTTATTGTTATGAAGCGTATCATAACAAATAACTTAAGTAATAAGTCAGACCTACTGACCTTTGCCTTAATTTCTGTTGGCGTGCTTTCAATCCTTTTAGCCAGCCTCAAAATATTACAGATATTCTAAATTGGCAGTATATATAATGTCATTTTAGTTATCGTGACCATTATTCCACTTTTCTTTTTTCTATTCATACTCATTTGTATTTGATATTGAAAAATTTACCTACATATCATTTACATTCATGAAAAATATAATGTTTTTGGCTGCTTGTTAGCTTAGCTATTTCGTAATTAAAAGAATATGCTTACCTTAACGCCCGGTTTCTATATTAGAAGCGTTATCTCTCAAACAAAAATTGACTTATGAAATCAAGAATGCTACTCTTTTCATTACTCGTATTAGCTAATGGACTCACTGCAAATATTTGTCAGGCTCAAGTAAGGATGGTTGGCTATACTCACTCTCTAAATGATGGAGCTTCATATATACCTACAGATTCAGTATCTGTAACTTATTCTAATGGTAGAGGCAGCAATGTACATAATGGTTATACCTTAGGTATGATCAGTTATGATACCCTTATCAACTGGAATTATAATACTATCGCCAGTTCATATACTTTCAATTCAAGAAATCTGAGAACTTACGATGCTAATAGCAACGTAACTAAAGATATAGCTCAAACTTGGAGCTTGATCAGCAGTTCTTGGGTAAATGCTTACCAAAACGTGTATTCATACGATGCCAGCAATAATATGCTTACCAGCATCTACCAAACATGGGATGTTCCTAGTAATGCTTGGGTAAATGTAAATAAGAGCCTGTATTCTTATGGCACTAACAATACCATGAGTACCTCTATCTACCAAACTTGGAGCAGCAGTTCTAGTGCTTGGTCTAATATTTCGAAGAATCTTTACACTTATGATTCTCTGAACAATCAACTGACTAATATCGGACAAAGCTGGAATTCTAGTAGCTGGACAAATCTTACAAAAACCATCAACGTTTTCAACGCCCCTAGTCAACTCATATCTACTACTACTCAAAATTGGGACGGTACAGGTCTGGCATGGATCAATAACACTCAAAGTGTAAATACTTATGACAGTGCCCATGATGCAATTATAAATGTTACTTCTAATTGGAATGGTACTAACTATGCTAATAACACTAAGAATATCTATACTTATAATGGTACTCATGATATGTTGAACAATATTGCTCAAACTTGGAATTCAGGTGCTGCTAATTGGATTAACATCAGTGAAAATACATATACATATGACGGCAATCATAACAGACTGTCTGACATTTATATGCCTTGGAACAACACCGCAAGTGCATTTGTAAATCAAACAAGACAACTCATCTCGTACAATAGCAATAACCAACCTACTACTTGGACTACAGATAGCTGGAACTCAGGTTCTTTCTGGGAACCAACTACTACCGATTATCAAGATCGTTATACATACCAAAACTATGTAGCCGGTATCAGCACAGTTGCTAGTAACAATAACGTAAGCGTTTACCCTGTTCCAGCTCAAAATGTAATGAACATTGACCTGAAATGGGATGCTGAACAAACTGTAGTTATCTCTATATTCGATGTACAAGGTAAACTTTGGAAACAATTCCAAACTCCTGCTACTGCTAAGTATCACAATAGCATCTCTGTAACAGATATGCCTTCTGGTTCTTACTTCATCCGTATCGCAGGTACTACTGAACAGATCGTAAAAGCTGTAAGTATCGTTCGTTAATATTATTTCGGTCTTAGATCAAAAGCATAGTAATAAAGAAGCCTCCACACGTGGAGGCTTCTTTATTACTATGTGTACTGTTTAATAGATTAGTAGATTTGCTTAAAAACAACTTTAATCCTAACTTTAATAAAAGCATCTGATGAAAGCTCTAACATTTATTTGCCTAATGCTTTGCTGTATCAATGTTGTTGCAAAGAATCCTTATAGGAATCTTACTGCTAATGCTTCTTATGATAATGCTACCAAAGCTATTATTCAAAAACAATTATCCCCTATTGATTTACATAAGACTACTTCTATACAATACCGTATGGTAGCTTGGAGTTATCATTTGGTAGATACAGTCGTGATAATCGACTCTGGTCGCTATTACTATTCAGGCAACAGAGTTTCTTTGAACAATAGCAATCTATATACGCTTAATGATGTTTTTACACCTAATTATTACGGTCTTCAACAACAAACGTATCCCATTGAGAAACAATACATTCAATGCGATTCCTCTTACGAATGGGGCAGAGATAATAACTGGGTATACAAACAATTTGAATACAGAACTTACCAGTACGATGCCAATGACAGACCTACTGACTTACAGAGAAATTATACGGATGAAGATTGGATGACTTACAATGCTAATGGCACTTATGACTCTGTTACCACACTTGATACTTTTGGCAGTGGCAATGGAACTTTCTTGCAAAAGAACAGAACATATAGTATTTACGATGCACAGAATAAAAGAATAGAAGATAGTGTAGCTCTGATTTATGGCGCCAATCCGGGTATATGGGTAAGGTATGATTATACCTATGATGCCTCTAACAATATGACACAAAGAGTCATTTCTCAGTGGAATTCTAATAACAGCACTTGGGGACAGATCAATCGTTGGACCTACTCATACACTCCTAATAATTACTTACAATCTGTGTTGTTGGAACTATACGGTACCCAATGGATCAATTACCAAATGGATAGTTTTACTTATGTAGGTAGCACAAATAACCTATACACTTTCGATGCACGTTACCAATGGGATGACAACTTAACTATGTGGCGCCCTCGTATGGGAACAAATGCTCATGGCTACCATATCAATACCCAAGGTCTCTGGGATACGCTATATTATTACCAACCGGATACTACCACCAATTCATGGGATCTACTGGAAAAAGATTTTGTCATATACGATACCAATCACTTATTGATAAAGACACAAGCTATTGCATTCACCGCTGGAGCATACGCCACAGCCCCTTACGATAGTATGCGATATTATTATGAATCTATTGGCTCTAACCCTACTGTAATAAATGAACCCAAATCATACCATATCTGCACATACCCAAATCCAGTTACTCATTCATTAAGTATTTATTGGCAAGACGCCCCTATTGACAAAACCATTAAAATAAGCATTGTAAACAGTATAGGGCAAACGATAAGGTCCGAATCGGGGCCATGGCAACGATCAATTAAACAGGTTGACCTGTCTCTTTATCCTTCAGGTCTGTATTGGCTAAACATACAAGATGAACAGGGCAAAACACTCTATAGTCAGAAACTATCCAAACTATAGACTAACTATTTACCTTTCTTCTTATTCTCTTTTTCTTGTTTTTTGAAGTAGCCTCTGGTAAGGAAATTATGCTTCAGGGCTTCCATATCTTCGTTGAAGATAGCAGTACCCTTTTCTATATTAGCCAGGCTATTACTTAGTTTAGCTGCCATATCAGGGTCTTTCAGCAAAGAATGTATAGTGCCGGGCCCTTTTGTTACATCTCGTTGCAATTCTGCTACCAGACTATCCAGTTTGGCTACAGTAGCATCTGCTTCTTTCGATGCTCTTTTAATGTGTGTTACTGCGTCTTTCACATCACTGGCCATTTCTTTATCACTCAGCAGCTCTCCTACAGTGCCTTTGCCATTATGTGCATCCTGTACTATAGTATTCAATTGGGCTACTGTTTCATTGGCCTGTACCGATGCTTTGCGTATACTACCTAATGACACTTTAAGGTCTTCTGCTATAGCGGCATCATTCAGTGTATTCCATAGAGTTACACTGTTATTTAGTTTATGTACTACTTGCCTTATCTCTTCAGATATATCGGCAGCATTATTATTGGTCTTGGCCAGTGTCTGCATCATTTCTATAGGGCTCACATTTTTGCTCGATTCCAGCAGATCCCCTTCTTTTATTTCAGGTGCGTTGCCTGGTCCCGGTATGATGTTCACTACCTTATTCCCCATCAGGCCTTCTGTACCCAGATCAGCTATGGCATTCCTATGTATATAGCTGCGTATCTTATTATCTATCAGTAGTTCCACTTCTATAGAACTATCATTGATGATATGTATATCTTTTACAGTACCTGCCTGTATACCGGAGAAACGCACATTGTTCCCTTCCAACAGTCCATTCACATTATGGAACCTCGCCTTTACTATAAAGTTAGAACTGAACATGCTCTTGTTCTTACCTATCATATATAGGCCTATTATCAGGAACACTGCTCCTACTGATACAAATAGGCCTAGCCTTATGTTATTGCCTGTTTCGTTTGCCATACTCAATGATTATTCAAAAAACTGTTTGATCCTTTCATCCTTCGATGCCCGCAAACTCTCATAAGTACCTTCTGCGTAGCAACGCCCTTCTATCAGTACTATGATCCTGTCTGCTATCGTCTCCACACATTTCATGTCGTGCGATATGGTGATGGATGATGTATTGTATTTCTTTTGTATATCCACTATCAAGGTGCTGATCTCCTTACCTGTTATGGGGTCCAGCCCGGTCGTTGGTTCATCATACAGCATGATCTCCGGATTCATGATCAGCGTTCTGGCTAGTGCCACACGTTTCTGCATACCGCCCGATAGTTCTGCAGGCATCATATCTATAGTATGTGCCAGCCCTACATTTTTCAGTGCATCAGTCGCTTTCTTATCCAGCTCTTCTATCGATTTGCCGCTATGTCTTCTCAACGGAAATTCCAGATTCTCTCTCACACTCATAGAGTCATACAGTGCATTACTCTGAAACAGAAAACCCACTCTTCCTCTTAGTGCTTCCAGCCCTTCTTTATTCAGTTTTGCCACATCATTACCTAGTACATTAATGGTACCAGCATCCTGCGTCATCAGGCCTATGATGCACTTTATAAGCACAGACTTACCTGAGCCCGATCTACCCAGCACCACCAGACTTTCGCCCTTGTTCAGCACCAGGTTGAAATCCTTCAGCACTTCATTTTTTCCAAACTTCTTTTTCAGTCCGCTCACAGTCAGCACTTGCCCTTGCGGGTCTGCACTGATGCCTTCCTGATATGTCGCTTCTGCCGCTTTCATTTATTTAATTAATTCCCAGCACATCTATTAATTGTACTGCTAACAGATCCAGTATGAATACCAGCAAGGAGGATATCACCACTGCTGAGTTGGCAGAGCGTCCCACTCCTTCTGTTCCTTTACTCGAAAAATATCCTTTGTAACACCCTACTATTCCCACCGCAAAACCAAAAAAGTAGGTTTTGATGATAGCCGGCAATACGTCATTGAATTCTATGATATGAAATACCTGAGATATAAAAAGGCTCATGCTGGTATTACCACGTATGTTCACACCTAAGTAAGCACCATATAATGATATTACATCCGATAGTACAGCCAGCAAAGGCAACATCAGGGTCGATGCCAGTACTCTCGTTACCACTAAGTATTTAAAAGGATTAGTACCCGATACTTCCATCGCATCTATCTGCTCAGTCACACGCATACTACCCAGCTCTGCACCTATGCTCGATCCTATCTTACCGGCAAATATCAGGGCTGTTATCACAGGGCCTATCTCCCGCACTATCGATACGCTCACCATAGCAGGTAGCTGCGCTTCCACTCCATAGGTGATCATCGATGGGCGCAACTGCATAGTAAGTACCAAGCCCATAATGAAACCCGTAAGGCCTATTAGGGGTAGCGACCTGTAACCTACAAGATAGCACTGACGGAGGAATTCCTTGATCTCATAGCGGGGTCTTACCACTTCGTAAAAGAAACGACCTACAAAACGTGATATCCCGCCTGTCTCATCTAAAAATTGTTGTCCTGCTTTGGGTGTTCCCATATAATAAAGATACAAGCATTTTCACTTTCTGATATAAGATAATCCTTGCCATACATTCGCTTTTTCTATGGCAGGGCAAATGTCGTATGTATTTTTAAAATAATTCGCTCCTCTGCTATGAATATTACACTAATAATGGGTACAGGTATCGTTTTTGACCCTAATTTTAACACCTCAATAGCAAATGATGTTCAGACCCAAAAGTTTTGCCAGCGATAATTACGCAGGTGTATTGCCTCAGATCATGCAGGCCTTACAGGATGCCAACCTTTCTCATACCCGTTCCTACGGTGCCGACGATATCACTCAACGCACTACCGAGCTCTTCCGTCAGGTATTCGATGCCGATGTAGATGTGCATTTTGTGTTCAATGGTACAGGTGCCAATGTACTCAGCATCAGTGCCGCTACGCAGTCTTATAATTCTGTGCTTTGTGCCGATATTTCTCATATCTATAATGATGAATCCTCTGCTCCCGAAACATTCACGGGTTGCAAATATTTCCCTTTGGTTACTAATAACGAGGGAAAGATAGACTTGCCTACTATACAGAAACGCCTCATTCGCAAAGGCGATGTGCATTATGCACAGGCCAAACTATTATCTGTTACACAGTCTACCGAGTATGGCACTGTGTATACCATAGACGAACTGAAAGCTATGGGCGAACTGGTAAAGGGCTACGATATGTATTACCATATGGATGGCTCACGTTTGTTCAATGCTACCGCCTCTCTGGGTTGTTCTTTGGCTGATGTTACTAAAGATGCCGGACTGGATATAGTTTCTCTAGGTGGTACCAAGGCAGGTATGATGTTTGGTGAGGCAGTTATTGTATTCAATAAGGCTCTCTCAAAACACATAGCTTACAAGCATAAACAAAGTATGCAACTGGCATCTAAGAACCGCTTTATTGCTGCTCAGTTCGAGGCACTGCTTACTGACGAACTATGGCGTAGTGCGGGCAATCATTGCAATGCTATGGCACAATATCTCTTACATGCAGTTTCTAAATATCCGCAGATACGTGTTACCAAACCTGTACAGGCCAATGTTGTTTTTGCAGAACTGCCTACTGCATGGATACAACCGCTGCAAGAGCAATTCCCTTTTTATATCTGGAAGGATAGTACCAACGAGGCACGCCTCATGTGCGCTTTCGATACCACCAAAGCCGATATCGATGCATTCGATGCTGCTATGGCAGCGCTGGTATAATACTTTCAGTATAAACCCTAACTTTATACTACACTTATGAAATTATTCATCAGCTTATACCTTTTACTATGCATACCTGCAT
>JBAWXE010000103.1:0-9530 GCA_037144255.1 Bacteroidota bacterium
TAGAGGCTTCTAATTTACCTGACGGATGGTTATGACATAGTATTACTCCTTTTGCCGCTGTTTTTAATGCCACTGCTAGTAATAACCTAATATCTACAACCGTTCCTGTCATACCACCCTCTGATAGTTTATATACACCAATCACCTTATTGCTTTGATTCAGGTACAGGATAACAAATTGCTCTTTTAAATGGATAGTATCTAATGGAAAGAATGGGATCAATACCTTGAATGAGTCCTCAGAAGAGGTAATTGTGATTTTCTTTGTCTTTTTCGGATAATAACTAACTCTAATCTCGGCAACAGGTAATAGTTTTTCCATTGAAAATATATAATGGGCAAGATGAATTATATAATTCATGCCACCTATTGGCGATCTATCACATTTTCGTATAGCAGTCATAGATCGGATCAATATAAATAGATGAGAACGGGAGCGCCTGTGCGCTCCCTTCTATTTAATAGCTAATAACCAATCAATATATTATTAGTCAAAAAACAACTTTCTTCTTTTTGGAGATATATCATTCAGGTTCAGGGGTTCAAAAAGAATGATTATCATCTCTCCCTAAATATAAAACCATAATGTAAATCATACACTATGAATGCAAACACAATCATTATTGGTATCAATATACCAATCCATTGAACAAACTCATTGGTCTAGTAACAAACAAAAGGAAAAGGCTATTAAGGTAGCAACCAGCATCTTCAATCTATATGTAATCTACAATTATAGCTTTTCGGAGTATATAAGCCTAGCAAGTAAATACTTTGAAAAAATATTGCCATCAAAAAGAGATTACATCATCAAGGCAAGATTAATAGAGATAGGCATTCTTGAATGCAACAATAGTTATAATGTTATTAAACATACATCAAAGGGTTATAGATTTAATCCAAAATTATTGGATCAACATAAAACTAATAGTCACTCATTTATTTCTATTAATCTTTCTTCTAACTATTCTACTATATCAGAATTGTTCCCTCATTCTCAAGACATTGATTTATATGACTTCTACAAGGGCTTATTTTCCAGAATATCCATTGATGATGATATAGATAGTTATATTCAAGTGCTGTCAACGATTTGCCTTGAAAATCTTGTTCTAAATAACCATATTAAAGATGATTATGTGAATATTTGCTTTGGTAATAGGGATTATAGATATGAGCGCAACAATGCCATAAAAGCAGCTCATAAACAAGGCAAGGAACTTATTAAATTCAAAGACAAATTCTATTTTGATGATCTCAATGAATTTATTATTAAGCATTCTTTACAATTAAAGTTAGTATATAGCCAAATGGTTTTTAATATTAAGAACCATGTCTTCTATTGTAGTAGAAATGATACCAACAATCGCTTAGACTACAATATGACCGGCTTAAAGAAAGAATTATTTACCAAAATGAAATTAGATGGTGAACCTCTTGTTGAGATTGATATCTCAAATGCTCAATTTGCCATTGCCGCCACTAACAGAACTAGTTGTATTTTTTTCATTAGAGGAATTTTTTTAAAAGTAATTATTGGAGATATTTTCAAAAACACTAAAAGTAGTAGTCTTGGGTTAAATAAAATTTAACTGATTATTTATATCATTTAATAATAGCACGTTGGTAATTTCTTACACACCCCCCCTGTAGAAACAGGGGCTTATTAACCATTTGAAACAACTATTAGAACTTCATTATTATTCTTTTACTACTCGCTCTAAATGTACCAGCACTCCATCTTCATTGTACAACTGTACTATATACATACCTGATGCCAGATGGGTAAGGTCTATAAACTTGTCTAGTTTTGTTTCACTGAGTAGTTTGCCGGTAAGGTCGGCTACCTTGATATTCAATGGCTCCTTACTTTCTACAAATAAGATACTCTTGGTAGGATTAGGGAATAGCTTTATGTCATTACTTTCTTCAGTTGCTATACCTGTTCCTGTTCCTGCCAGTTTTAATATCCAAAAGTCAAAATCCCCAAGATTATTAGTTACATCACAGTTATTGCTCTGCGATGATATGGCCATTATATATCCCCCATCATTCGTTGGTTGCACCCAGTTAGCATAGTCTATTCTGCTTCCACCATATGTTTTCTCCCATTGCATAACACCTGCTGCGCTCAGTTTCACCACCCATGCATCGCTGCTATCATGATACCCCGTTACCATACTATCATTTGAGTTAGTATATCCACCTAATATATATCCTCCATCAGTTGTTTGAAATATACTATTGCAATAGTCATCCTCTGACCCTCCCAATGTCTTTTGCCATTGCATTTCTCCTACTACATTCAGTTTTATTACCCAATAATCCATCCCTCCGTGATTTCCTTCAATATTCTGATCAGCAGAATATGTTGTCCCTGCAACTACATAACCTCCATCAACAGCATTTTGTATCATAGATGCATAATCTAGCGTATTACCACCATATGATTTTTGCCATTGTATAACACCAACATTATCTGTCTTAACTATCCAAATATCCTGAGCTCCATAATTGGTAATAATCTGTCCATCAGTAGAATTTGATGAACCACAAATAATATAGCCTCCATCAGTAGTAGGCTGTACAAAATTGGCTATATCATCATTACTACCACCATATGTTTTCACCCAGCTTGTATTGCCCGTTGATGTCAACTTAACTAACATATAATCTATACCACCTCTGTTAGTATCAACATCGCCATCAGCAGACGTAGTAGCACCGGATATGATATACCCACCATCATTAGTTGGCTGAATGCAATACGCATAGTCAAGAGCACTACCACCAATTGTTTTTTCCCATTGCATTGTACCCGATTCATTCAGTTTCACAACCCACGCATCCATACTATTGTGCTTGTACGATACATCTCCATCTGTAGACCCTGTACTCCCTATTATTATATATCCACCATCCGCTGTTTGTTTGATCATTCCAGGATACTCATCACCACTACCTCCTAAAGCTCTTTGCCATTGTTTAACACCATTGATATCTACTTTTACCACCCATATATCCATACCTCCATGCTGCTCTGTTATATCTCCATCGCTTGACATAGTATTACCTACCATTACGTACCCACCATCCAGTGTAGGTATGATACATGTCGGATTTTCAACTCCCGACCCACCAAAGTTCTTTTTCCAAGATATGTTTGGCTGTGCCCAAATTAGATTACAAAAAAGAAAAAGCGTACAAAAGGTCAGTGCTACTACTTTCATTTTTTTACAAATTTATCAGGAATATGGGTGTTCCATTTTTGTAAATGTAATGTTAATGCAGAGCTCAATTTGCCACTATTATTAGTGGATTTTTGCTGTTTGTCCACAATTCAAAAAAAATTACTCACTGCATTCTCGATATTTATACACATGAAATTGTATTTAAGTATAAATTATTGCAGCTATAAAAAGCACCTTGAAAGCACATAAACGATAGACAGGTCTCTTTAAATATCATTGCTTTTGAGCTATGTAAGAATGCGTGTAGCTAATAGTAGTAGCCAAATGAAAGCCTGTGGGTAGTCATGCAAAACGCATGGCTGTACTCTTCTTAGTTAGCACTGTAAATAGACGTGTTGAAGATTCATCGTGTTCTAAGACTTCAATAACCTTATCTAGTTTTACATTAAAGCCACTTAACAGACCAAAGAATATAAACTCCACATAGATTTGCTCGCTGTTTAAAACCCTCGTATTGCCTCATATGCTTCAGATTAACAAAGCAATAAGCACAGAGCCAATGATGTAGTTAATTTTCTATTATTCATATAAATTGATTTAAATCGTTAAAAATCAATTCGCAGGAAAAATGAAAGTTCCGAAATAAACACTCAAAAATAGAGTTTGTCCCTATTAGTATATTTTTACCCCAAAAAGCACTAATACCACTAATAATAGTAGTTGTAGTCAGTTTAAAATCTATAACTTTAAACTCAGAAAAAATATATGTAAAATGCAATCAGTAGGGATATTAGAGGACAATATTGCATTAAGACAATCTATTGAGGATTACCTATTTGCATCAGGTAATTATACAATTCTATTTTCAGAAGGATCTTATTCAGCAGTTAAGCACAACAAGTATCCTCAATGTCCTGATTTTCTTTTGTTGGATGTTCACATTACAGATGGATCTGTACTGGATATAATATCTGATCTCCAAACACAGTTCTATAATTCAAAGATCATTATCATGACGGGTGATGATAATGACTTTCTATTATTAAAGGCTATAGAGAATGGTGCCAGCAGCTTTATCTGCAAACCTATTGTAATGAATGATCTGATCAAAACAATAGATCAGCTTACTAAAACAGGCAGCTATCTTGAACCCGAGTTATTAACGAAATTGATGTGGATGATCAATCAGAAAAATATAAGCAACGTAAATTACTCCAATGTAAAACTGACTAATAGAGAGCGTGAAATATTAGCTTTAGTAGAACAAGGTATGACCTATAAGGAAATATCGAGTAAACTATACATTACATTTTTCACTGTCAATCATCATCTAAAAAACATCTACACAAAATTTAATGTTAATTCTAAAATTGAGTTAATAACAAAACTCAACAAATAACACATAACAATTTGGAAAAGAAACGTGTAGTACTAGTTGTTGATGATGACCATATAAACAGATCAATATTAAAGATATATTTTGAAAAGGACGGCTATTTCGTATATGAAGCGAAAAACGGTCAAGAAGCTATAGATATTATCCTTGCCAATAAGGAGATTATTAATATAGTGTTAGATTTGAATATGCCTGTGATGGATGGATATACATTCATCGAGCAAAGCAACATGAAAATATCCGATATGTTTCTTCGTATCTTTATAACGTCAGCTCATTCTAAAGAACATTATGCAAAAACTGTTCTTGATCGAAAAATTAACACGAAGAATATTGTACGTTATTTTGAGAAACCATTCCTGGTAAACAAACTAATAGATGCAATAAAAAATATCGAATGACCAATATTGAACAACAAATGTGATGCGTAGTAATAAATTCATATTCAGTGAAGGTCAATTCCATAGACTATTTCCGTATTATATTCTTCTTGATAAAGACCTTATAGTTATCTCACATGGCAATACAATAAGTAATTACTGCAATATACAAAATGGGCAAAAGCTTAGTAGTTGCTTTCAGATATACAAACCCGACATTACCAAATATAAAATCAGTGAACTCAACGGAATATCATCCAGACTTATATCAATGGGGCAAGAGAATGAAAGCACTTCATTTGTCTTGGAAGGAGTATGGGAATATATTTCAGCTACTGAAGAATTATTATTTGTAGGTTTTCCACCCAATCAAAAAGAGCCACATAGGCTGAACTATCAAATAAAAGAACAAAAAGACCTTGGTGAAAAGATTAAGTTTTTAAATGAGCTTATAGAGAATTTTAATTCTGCAGTACTTTGTGAAGACCCAGAAAGAAAAATACTGTATGTAAATAATAAATTCTGCTCAATATTTGAGATCCCAGTATCTGCAGAAGATCTGATAGGTATAGATTGCTCTTTGGTAGCCCAAAATGGTAAAAGAAGATTTAAAGACCCACTATCATTTATTGAAAGAGTAGAGCAACTAGTAGCAAGTAGAATAAGTGCGAGTAATGACATAGTGTATCTAGCAGATGGAAGCATATTAGAGCGAGACTACATACCGATAAATATTAACGGTGAATTTGTAGCACATCTTTGGAAGTACACAGATGTAACTGATAGGATTACATTGGAGAATAAACTAAAGAGTTCTGAAAAATTACTGCAGACATTATTCAATAATTTTAGATCAAGCTTAATGTATGAGGACATTAACAATACTATAGTGTTTGTGAACCAAGCATTTTGCAATATCATATCCCCTGAACTAGTGCCATCATTTCTTATAGGCAAAAAAACAACAGAATCGATACATTCTATCAAGCATCTTTTTAAGGAGCCCGAATTATTTGTAAGACGTGTAAACGAACTGATAGCTAAAAACGAAAGTGAGTTCAATGAATTTGTAGAGATGGCTGATGGAAGAATACTTAAAAGGTATTTTGTACCAATAACTGTGGGTAACATACGATCTGGCTATATATGGCGATATGAAGATATTACAGAGCATTTAGCATTTGAAAAACAATTAAAGGAGCAGAAGGAATATTTCTATAGAATACTGAATGAGCTACCTGTAGACATCATGATCTTTTCATTAGACCATAAGTTCGAGTTTGTGAATAAAAGTGCTGTGAAGAATGATGAAATGAGAGCGTGGCTGATAGGGAAAAACATGTATGATTACTGTAAGCATAAAAATATTGGCCCCGAATTGGCTATAAAACGGGAAAAATTATTTAAAGAAGCACTAGAGCGCAATAAAGCTAACAGTACGATAGATGAACATATAAAACCAGATGGGAGTATCCAATATATGCTTAGATTCCACTACCCATTCTCAAATGAAGATGGGAAGGTAGAATTTGTTGTGGGTTTTGGTGTGGACATTACAGAACAAAAAAACAGTGAAAGAAAGTTTATAGAACAAGGTGAATACTACAATGAAATACTCAACGAAGTGCCTGCCGACATTGTGATCTTTTCTCTGGATCATAAATATAGATTTATCAATAAGAATGCTATCAAAAACAAGGAAATAAGAGAATGGCTGATAGGTAAAGATGATTATGACTACTGTAGATTTAAACAGATAAGTACTAAGATGGCTGATGAACGTAGGAAAATGTTTAATGATGCTGTAATCATGAAAAAACCTATGAGCCTCATTGATGAAATAGTGAATGAAAATCAAACTACTAAGTATATATTGAGAATAATGTATCCAAGTATTGATGCGAATGGCTCCGTAAAATACGTTATCGGTTATGGTATTGATATTACCGAGCAGTTGCAGCTTGAGAGAAAAGCAACACTGAATGAAAAAAGAATGAATAAACTTCTAGACATCATTCGAGATGGAGTATTTAGATTAAATACAGATGGATGGGTAGTATATAATAATAACTCTTTTAGTTTTATTATGGGTATAGAGCCCCTAATGGAACAAGGGCATCAAAAACCAATACGATTTCAAGATTATTTATCTACAGAAGAATGGAAGAAATTAAGTGACAAAATTCAAGCACTGAAAAATACTGGACAACCTCAGCTTGGTATCATGCAAATAATAAATAAGTTGGGTGTTGAAAAATATCTGGATTATAGCATAACTGATTCTATTAATGATCCGGATGCATTGTGCACATTCAGAATATCAGACATTACTGAGATAGTCAATAAAGAAAGAAACTTAGAAGAGATCATTAAAAAAGAAAAAGAACTCAATAACTCTAAATCACAATTTGTAAGAATAACATCACATGAATTACGAACACCACTAGCTATTATACAAGCAAATGTTGAGATATTAGAAATGATACAAGGATCTCATTTCGAAACCGGAAACAGCCCTAATCCGGAAGTGATGACAAGTAGAATAGTAAAGGAAGTGAAGGTGATGACTGAGATACTGAATGAGCTAATGATGATCAGTAAGATAGAGAAAGGTGAAATAGATTTTAATCCTAGTGATATTGATATTCACACATTCATTAATACTATTTCTCAAGACCTATACACTCCATATGCTGATGGACGTTCATTGCAAGTAGAAATAGACAAAAAAATCTCTCAGATATGTCTAGACAAAAAGCTAATGAGACATGCGCTAGTAAACATTATTACGAATGCATTTAAATACTCAGCGGGTAAGCTTGCACCCACTCTAAGAATAAAAAATGAATATAACTCAATCTTATTTGAAATAGAAGACCATGGCATAGGTATACCTGAAGAAGATCAAAATAAATTGTTTACTTCATTTTTCAGAGCATCTAATGTAGGTGCAATACAAGGTACAGGATTAGGATTAATGGTACTAGATTATGCTGTAAAAAGACATGGCGGAACAATAGATATTAAAAGTGAAATAGACAAAGGCTCAACAGTCTCTGTTAAAATACCAATAATCAAAGCACAGTGACAGCGCAACTAACAATATTGCTTATAGAAGATGAGCTAGCACTACAAGAGTCACTAAAAATGATCATTGAAGCGTATGGATTTATCTCAATTACTGCTAGTAATGGTGTAGAAGCATTTAACATTTTACAAAATGATGCAAATAAGATAAGCCTTATATTGTGCGATATAAATCTGCCAGATATAAGCGGATATGATATTATCAAAGTTGTAAAAGATGACCCAATACTACATAAAATACCGTTTCTATTCCTTACAGCCTATGCTGATGAGAAGGATGTAAGACATGGAATGAATCTTGGTGCAGATGATTATTTAACTAAACCAATTTCTGCGAAAGATCTTATTATCACAATCAATTCAAGGCTTGAAAACAGAAAGAAAATAGATTCATTTCATGATAATGAAATCAATAATAAATGGATAGATCTTCTGAATGAAAATTTTAGGCATGAATTCTTTAATCCTTTGAATGGCGTTCTAAATGCATCTATCTATTTGGATAACCTATCAAATAAAATTGACGTAAAAGAATTCAAACAAAGCGTACAGGCCATATACGTTTCTAGTTTCAGAATGCATAGGAATATCCGAAACCTGATCATGCACTCTACAATATTGGCACACAAGAAAAATGTCACTAAAACCCCAACAAGCAAACAATCTGTAAGTTCTATACTACAAGAAGTGATTGGCCATTACAACAATAGCATTACAGGTGATACGGCACCGTTGTATTGCGAAATCGATACAATTGCAACACTCCAAGATGCAGATCTGCTAATGATAGTCTTCACAGAACTCATTGACAATGCCATCCGATTCAATATCGGAAATAATATCCCATTAGTACAACTTAAAGCTTCAAGTGATCATTTTGAATTTCTTGTAACTAATGCTATTAGCAATAACACTTGCTTTGATATTGCTGATGTTGCTGCTTTTAGGAAATTCCATGAAGACCTCTCACTAAATGGCCTCGGGCTAGGATTATATATTAGCAAACACTTGTGTGAAGTAATGGGTTATAAACTAACCATTCATATTCAATCAGGACAGATTACCATCAAGATATCTAACAGTTAATTAAACAGCATTACCAGATGGCAATATGCCATTAGAGACTGTATAGACTAATAGCGAAAAGAATACTTGAAATCATTTGATTTTTAATATCGCCCCCAAAATCAGCACACAATAGCTTTCTGTATTCATCGCCATCAACTACCTCAACCGGTATTTCATGCTCTACAAGTTGATTTTTAACAGCATTTGCCAAGGTTGTCTTTCCACTACCGGTTAATCCACAGAATTGAATAATCATATGTAATAGTATTTCTTGAACAGATTAATAATTAATAATAAAAAATGAAAATGTCAAACTAGACTGAAAGAAATTGATAACAATATCACTTCTTGTTAATTGACACGAAGTTGTTTCATTGCCTCACTTTAATTGTTGAATTAAAGTGAGGC
>JBAWXE010000104.1:0-9483 GCA_037144255.1 Bacteroidota bacterium
ATTCTCTGTGATTTTTTTTATGGTTACATGGGAAGTTTGAGTGGTTGATAATCAATGAATTGTGTGATTTCAAAGGTTACATGAGGGTTACACGTGTAACATTTGACATTCGAAAATGTGTTGTTTGTGTTTGCAGATTGCATATGCTCAGTCCCGAAACAAGTTCGGGATTCCCGAGTCGAGTTCGGGATTGAAATGACGGCATTGATGGGCAAAGGTTACATTCTCTGTGAAATTTTTTATGGTTAGTGGGAAGTCTGAATGGTTGATAATCAATGAGTTGTGGGATTTCAAAGGTTACATTTGGGTTACACGTGTAACAATGCGACAATGTGATAAATGTGATGAATGTGATTTTTTATGGTTGTAGTAATTACCGTTTTTACCGATTTCTTACCGAAAAATTACCGATCGATTTCCGGTTTGTTACAGATTCTTTACCGATGAATATTTTGCAATATGAAGAACAAATTGCAAATGCTCAGGAGATCTCTCCCTACGGTCGAGATGACGACCATGATGGGGCATAAAGATACGAAATGGAGGTAGGGGGTAACAAATATTTGTTTCGATATTATTGATAATATCTATTTACTCTATCAGTTGTGGTTTAGCAGAATATATAATGAAGAAGGGAAAAGGAAACATTTCTATTTTCCCAATCAGGAGATTGGAAACCGAAACAGCGTAGTCTGAAGACATACGCTGAACGAACGGGAGGAATGCTAGCAACAAACAACACTACGCTCAACTGGGAATGTGTAATTTTGCCATGTGACCACCGGACGAAACAGGCGAGCTATTTATAGATCGGGCCTGTGGTAGCCTGTGGTCATTCTTTTTGAAATTGCGTTAGGAGAAATATGCTAAAGAGTGGTAATCCCGGCTGGATTCGAACTGAAACGAAAGATATAAGATGATGAAAAAAATATTTAGCTTTAGTACAATGAATGCCGGTTACAAACCGGCTGACTATAGCAGGCACGAGTTAGCTAGCACACAAAGCAAGGCTACAAACTCGCGCCAGTGGAAGAATACAGAAAATCGTTATTATTGATTTGTGAAAATACATCATTACATATTATCGGTTACTATTGTGCTGGTGTGTTTATTATGCATACTATCTTATGGGCACATGTTATATTCTTCGTTAGCAGGTCATTCAGGATTATACGCAGATTATTATATTTATTATAAGGATATAAGCAAAGGAGCATTTGATCTTTATAACTTTCTTGTCACAATCTCAGCTATTCTAATCATTGTTTTGATAGTACAGAACCTTTGGAGAAAGAATCTTAAGAAACTTAAAAGGTCGATGCTTTACTTTTTGTGCTTTCTTGTTGCATTGTCAATCTGCGAAATATATCTGAACTCGATTTTTTTAGGGAAAGGTTAAGATTGAGTTCGACATTCCCGAAAGGATGAAAAAATAAAAAACTAGCTAAACGAGGGCTTTATGCAGTGTAGTCCCTGCTGGATTCGAACTGAAACGAAAGATATAGGATGATGTAAAAAAACATTTAGCTTTAGTACAATGAATGCCGGTTACAAACCGGCTGAGTATAGCGGACACGAGTTAGCTAACACACAAAGCAAGGCTACAAACTCGCGCTAGTGGATAATTATATATCTTAGACTTACAAATAAACCTTATATATGCTTTGCAGAATTAAGTTATGTGTCACACTATTACTATCTCTCATTTGCGTTGCGGGAACAGCCCAAGTAAATAGCGATAAAACCAGTAGAGAAGATTTCAAACTCAAACTTGCTGTTGATGGTGATAATTATTATGAAACGGATATTAAAGCGGGACCATATATAGTTGGTCAAGATGTATTACAGATTTATCCTACCGAAAAAGTTCTTTTGGAAGTAGAGGAGACGAATGGAGTAATCAAAAGCATAAAAGTTGTAAAAGAAAATATCAACCCTACAAAGACGATTGAGGTTTCTTTTATGCAAAATACAGAGGGTAAAAAACATCAACTTATGTTGCTATCAATCAAAAACCCTTTTGATATGGAACTAAAGTATAGGGCAAGTATTTTTCTTATGAAGGAAAAGAAATGGGAGTTTACAAATGTTTTACCAATAATGGGTGGTCTTTTCTCTTATGAAACCTGGCCTGACATTATAGTAACTATTGCACTTGATAAATGGGAATTATTAAACAAACCGTATAGTATAAAAGGCAAATAACTATTCTATCAAAAAAGTTTAGTAACCATGACAAAAACTGCTTTAATACAATGAATGCCGATTGCAAATCGGCTGATTAATGCAGGCACGAGTTAGCTAACACACAAACAAGGCTACAAACTCGCGCCAGTGGTATCTATAAACCATACTATGTATGGTTTATACTTAAGTATGAATTGGTTGAATCTAATCACCCCTTCTTCTTGTCCTTTTTCTTTACTACTACCCATTCATCGAGGTTGATGTTGAAGGGCATTTTGCCAATGTGGACAATGGCGCGTTTGTCGCGGATATCGGTAAGGGTGCCTATCTGATGGTTTACTTTGTTGCGTATGAGATCGCCTACATGGGCCTCGCCACCTAGTACTTCGTAGTTCTTATCGGCTTTTTTGGCCATAGCGGCGTTCATCTGTATCTGTTTTTTGCGAAACAGTACATTCTCTGCAGCGGTGATGACCTCTTGTTTGTTGTCTGTCTTCTTCCAGTCGGTGATGATCTGTTTGAATTTGCGCTCCATATCGCGGAGGTAATCGAGTTCTTCTTTTTTGATCTCGTTCTGTAGGCGTAAGGTATTGGTATGCTGTTGCAGTTTTTCCTTATCGGTTATTTCCTCATAGTGTTTTTTGAGTTTGGTATTCTCCTTGATGAGTTTATCCAGTTGTTGTTCTTTTTCGGATAGGCGAACGGATTGTTGTTCGGTCTGGTGTAGCATCTTATCGAGCGAGAAGTGGTCGCGCTGTGTAAGCTGACGTGCACGGTCTATGACCTTGGGGGATAAACCACTACGCTGTGCAATAGCAAAGGTATAAGAGCTACCGGGTTTGCCAATATTGAGCTGGTAGAGGGGTTCCAGTTTTTCCTCATCGAAAGCCATAGCACCATTCATAATGCCGGGGACCTTGCCAGCCATGACCTTGAGATTGAGATAGTGAGTGGTAAGAATACCGAGAGCGTGCTTGTGTGCCAGCTCCTCAACAATAGCCTCTGCAAATGCACCACCGAGATTGGGATCGGAACCGGAGCCCAGCTCATCAATAAAAAAGAGGGTCTTGCCATTGGCAAAATCCATAAAGTATTTCATATCGCGCAGGTGCGCAGAGTAAGTACTGAGTTCGTGCTCGATGGACTGAGTATCGCCGATGTGTATCATCAGTTGTTTGAAGATACCTATCTCGGAATTCTCGTCGGCAGGAATGAGCAGACCAGCTTGTGTCATGAGTTGCAGGAGGCCTACTGTCTTCATAGACACTGTCTTACCACCGGCATTAGGACCGGAGATAACAAGTATGCGGTTTTGCCTATCGAGCGTGACATTGAGGCGAATAGTGGGCTTGCCTACTTGCTGATTGTGCAGGTATAACAAAGGATGGCAGGCCTTGATGAGTGATACACCAGGGTGCGGTGAAAGACGTGGCATGATGGCTGCCATATCCTGCGCCAACAGGGCCTTAGCACGAATGAAATCGAAAATGCCACATAGGCTATAATAAGATGCGAGCTGTGGGTAATATACTGAAAGATCGGCAGTGGCTTGTGCGAGAATGCGGAGGATCTCGCGCTGCTCTGCTCGCTCCAGAGAAAAGATATCGTTGTTGAGTTCGATGGTTTCTTCGGGCTCTATGAAAACTGTTTTTTGAGAATCGGATTCGCCATGCAGTATGCCCTTAACAATGCGCTTGTTCTCTGCCAGCACTGCCACTACCCTACGGCCATTGAGATAAGCCTCTGAAATATCTGCGAGGTAACCGAGTTTGCTTAGTTTGCGAAGGATGCCCTCGAAAGAGCGACGCAGTTCCTGACGAACGGAATTCAATTCGGAACGAATGCTCATGAGTTCGCGAGAGGCATTGTCGCGAATGACACCCCTATCGTCTACCACTGCAGCTATGATAGAGGAAATTTCCTTCTCGTAAGTGATGCGATCTGTAAGCGAAAGTAAATTGGGGAACAGATCATTGTAGCGTTTGAACCAAAGTAATATATCGCGAATATTTAATGCGAGGTGTTGCATGGAGAGTAATTGCTCACCATCGAGTACAGCACCGGGCACTGATAATAATTTTAACTCTTTGTTGATATCGCGGGTAAAGTCGTTTGGGAACTGATCGGAACCCTGGAGCGTGGCCTTGAATTCGCTGGTTTGGAGGAGGGCTTTTTGTACATAGTCTAAACGCGTGTGAAAGCGCATCTGCTCTACACGTTCACGGGCATCGTTGGTACGGCATTTGCCTTTCAACAACAAACAAATCTTATTAAATTCTAAACCTTCTGCGGCGTGAGCCGGGTACAAATGCATCATGAAAAAAGGCAAACTATTCGCAAATTTACGGATACGGGAGCAATGCGCACAGCACTATAATTTCCCTTATATTGCATATCGCAGAGAATGAACATGAATAATTACGCCCGGCTCATATCCAGTTTAGATGCTTTTATCAGAAAGTATTACATCAACCAGCTTATCAGAGGTAGTCTGATACTGCTCATATGCTTACTCTTTTATATACTGACAGTAAGTGTGGGCGAGTACTTTTTGTACATGCCTGTATGGATGCGTGTGGGTATCCTGGTGCTTTTTGTACTAGCAGGAACATTTTCACTAATATGGTGGGTGGCGATACCACTGGCCAAAACAGCGAGACTAGGCAAAGTAATATCTCATGAAACGGCAGCGACCATAATAGGAAAGCATTTCCCCGAAGTGAGTGATAAGCTGCTGAACATACTGCAACTACATGAGCAAAATGATACTTATAGCAGTAAGGACCTGATAGCAGCAAGCATAGACCAGAAGGCTGCGCAAATATCTGTAGTGCCTATTAGTCTGGCAATAGACCTGGGTAAGAATAAGAAGTACCTGAAGTATCTGTTGCCTTTACTATTGGTAGGGGTATTTATACTGATAGCGGCACCTAATGTTTTCAGAGAATCATCGGAGCGACTACTGCAACCTACTAAGAGCTTTGAGAAACCTGCGCCTTTTCAGTTTGTGATAAAGACAATGCCCCTACAGGCAGTGCGTAATGCGGATTATGTACTGCAAATAGAGGCTACAGGTAATGCCCTACCCGCTGAAATGAGTGTGGACATGGGCAAAGAGCGTGTACCTATGCAGGTGGTGGGTAGACATACCTTCCAATATACATTCAGGAATATGACAGAGGCTGTGAACTTTAAGCTGTTTGCAGCGGGGTACTATTCCCATGAATATACCTTACAAGTGGTGCAAAAGCCAATGCTGAAGGCCTTTAAGGTGCAGGTGGACTATCCGGATTATACAGGTAAGAAGGATGAAATAAAGAACAGCCTGGGTGATATGACCCTGCCGGTAGGCACTAAGGTGCGTTGGGGATTTATAGCAGAACATACAGACTATGCACAGATACGCATGGGTGCAGGTGACAATATACTGATGCCGAAGAATGATATGATGTTCGGGTATGAATTCAGATTCATGAACGATACAGCATATACCATTTCGCTACATAACAAACAGACACAGGTAGCAGATAGTTTTGAATATCATGTGCAGGTGATACCTGACCAATATCCTGTGATACAAATGCAGGAAGTAAGGGACACTGTATCGGGCAAGCAAATATACCTACACGGTACTGCAGGCGATGATTATGGCATCAGCAGAGTGATGTTTCACTATGATATTACTACAGAAAAGAACCAGCCTATACTAAGTAAGAGTATACCTCTAAAAATAACCAGCGGGGCACTTACCAGTTTCCAACATTATTTTGATGTGCAGATGCTGAACCTACAGCCGGGGCAGAAAATGACCTACTATATAGAGGCTTGGGATAATGATGGTGTGCATGGCAGTAAAGCATCGCGCAGTGAGGTGATGAGCTATGCTATGTATAATGCAGAACAAATAGACTCGGCTATCAATGCAAATGCAGAGCAGATTAATTCAGGCATCAGTAATAGTGCGCAGCAAACACAGAAACTGCAAAGTGAGTATAAGGAAATGCAGAGCAAAATGCTGCAAAGTGATCAAGCAGACTGGCAACAACAACAGTCGCTGCAGGAGATGTCTAAAAAACAAATGGATCTGCAAAGTCAAGTAGAGAATGTAAAGAAGCGTTTTGAAGAGCAGATACAACAAAGCAAACAAAAGGATTATAGCGACGAGGTAAAGGACAAACAAGAGGACATCAAGAAGCAATTGGATAACCTGCTGAGCAATGAATTGAAAGAACAAATGAAGAAATTACAGGAGTTGATGCAGAAAATGAACAAGGAACAAGCCATGACCGCCATGCAGGAAATGGAACAAGAGAATAAACTCTTCAACATGGATTTGCAGCGTATGCAAGAACTGATGAAGAAGCTGGAGGCACAGATGCGCATGGAAGATATGGCTACTAAGATGGGCGACCTTGCCAAAAAAGAACTGGACCTTAAAAAAGCTACTGACGAAGGAAAGAAAGACAATGCAGCCCTAAGCAAAGAACAAAAAGAACTGAAGAAGGAACTAAGCGATGCAATGAAGGAAGAAATGAAGGAACTGGAGAAACAGAATAAGGAATTGAAGCAAAGCACATCGCTGGAGGATGAAAAAGATAAGGCCAAGAAAGCAGAACAAAAGATGGCTGAAAGTGAACAGGACCTGAATGAACAAAAAAACAAGAAAGCCAGTGATGCAGAAAAAGAGGCTGCTGATAACTTGCAGGATATGGCAGAGTCGCTAAAATCGAAAGCAGGTGGCATGGAAATGGAGGAAATAGAATTGGATATTAAAGCTACCAGGCAGATACTTACTAATCTGATTCGTTTGTCTTTCGACCAAGAACAACTGATGAAGACTGTGCAACAGACACCACCAACAAGTCAGCAATATGTAGTGAATCAGGAAGAGCAAAACAGACTACATAGCAACTCTGTAATGATACGTGATAGTTTGTTCTCGCTGAGTAAGCGCGCACCAAAACTGTCTACATTCGTTAATAAGGAAACTACTGATCTGGAACATAATATTGCACTAGTGATCAGTGCTTTAGAAAACCGAAATACTGCCAATGCTCTTACGCGTGAACAGTATGTGATGACACATACTAACAATCTGGCTCTAATGCTAAATGAATTGCTGAACAACCTGATACAGCAACAAAGGAATATGATGAAGAAACCCGGCAGTGGCAGCTGTAATAATCCGGGAGGTATGTCTCCAAAACTAAGTAAAGGTAAATCAGGTAATGCTCCGGGAATGCAATTGAAAGACATCATCACTCAACAACAAAAATTGGGTGAAGGTATGAGTAAGATGCAAGGCAAATCGAAGTCGGGCAAGGACGGAGATAAAGGCAAGAAGCCCGGAGATAAACCTGGACAAGAAAAAGGAGGACAAAAACCAGGTGGGCAATCTGGTGATGGTGGACAAGGAGATGGTGAAAGTGAAAGTAATTCTGAAGAAATTTCCAGACTGGCAGAACAGCAAGCATCATTACGAAGACAATTGCAACAACTGAACAGTATACTGAACAGTAAAGGCATGAGTGGTAATGCAAAAGAATTGCGCGAGATATCAGAGAAGATGGATAAGAATGAAACAGACCTTGTGAATAAGCGTTTGACCAGTGAATTACAAATGCGTCAGAAAGAAATACTGACACGATTACTGGAAGCAGAAAAATCATTGAGAGAACAAGAACAAGATGATAAGAGATCTTCGAAATCTGCACTAGATATTAGCAGACCAGTACCACCAGAATTACAGAAATACATACAGGATAATCAGAAACTATTGGAATTGTACAAAACCATACCTCCTCAACTAAAACCATATTACAAAGCAATGGTGGATCAGTACTATAACATTATCGGAAATAGCAATAATAAATAATGTGTTTTCATTAGATATCCACATTCCTTTAATTGATAATTAATAATATTATCTATTATTTTATACCAACAAATGAGCATTTATAATAATAAAACAATAATAATAAGCCTTTAAGCCAACCTATTTAGAAAAAAATCACGTCTATTATATATGTGGATAAGTATATAATCTCTTCAATCTAAGTATTTGAAATTAAAGAATTTATACTTATCTTTCATATAGAATTACACATAGGATTGTTCTTTTAACCTAAATTGGTAACATATGATATTTCAAAAAACGTATCGATATCAGTCCACCATGGCTATTGACGACATAAAAAGTCGCCTATTGGGGAAACATGTTCAAATCCACAAACTCGATTTCGAGATACTCGAGGAAGATGATACACTCAAGATCATTCCTCATGCTGAGCAGGAGACAGCAGTAAAAACATTACCTGTAACTCGTGTAGAACTGGTAAAAAATGATTCAAAGACCAATATAAAAATAAGGTGTAAGATACGTGAGATAGACTCAGGTGGTCCTTACTTGCTGGTAAGTTTTAGCCTGTTCATGTTCATAGGCTCCATAGTTGCATTCTTAGGCACCGGAGGCAAAGGCGAATATGCATCTCTTATATATACTATGCTCGCAATAAGCGTGGGTATGTTCACTATTTTCTGGATACGTATGGAACAAGGATATTTCGACTATGTAAGAAAGATACGTGAGTATGTAAAAAAACAATGTGCAGTATAATTCATTATATTTTCTAAATCTATTAAAGAGCCTCTACGCAATAATTGTAGAGGCTTTTTGCTTTTTAGAATATAGGTATTACTGAATATACTGTTTCAATGAATCGATAGCTACATTGCCAGAGAATATACGTATCAGTTTGCGGTCTTTATCATAGATATTTATCTGAGGTAATGACATATAGATAAATGTACGAGCAGTAAGCGCACTATCTGTGCCTAACATAATCTCCGGATAATCCTTCAGTTTATGATCATCGATAAAATATGGTAAGTAACCTATCATGGGCGGTGTAGCTACCAATAATAGTTTTGACTTTTTGAACAAGGAGAAATTTTCTCGTAATGAGTCCGTTTGTTTCTCGCAATGATCACATGTAGGATTGAAGAGCATGAGAAAAAAATTGGCATCATTTTTCACATCAGCATCAGTAATCTGTTTTTTATCTAATGTCTTAACCACAAAAGGAGGCAATGGTGACCCTAATTCCCTGTAATTAATATTGGGATCTAATTTGGCAGGGGCAGCCGCTTGTGGATATCTTTTATCCTTTTTCTTTTGAGCAAATACGATAGAAGTGGTCAAAAGGAAACTAAGTATAAGTAATTTGCGTAGCATAAGTGGCTAAATTACGTATTTCAGGGATATAATAATGTTATTGAATGTGCAAAATAATAAAC
>JBAWXE010000105.1:0-9375 GCA_037144255.1 Bacteroidota bacterium
TTTATAACCTGTAGTTACCAATGCATAATTATCCTCAGCAGCTTTGTTCGTTTCCTGCCCCTTGGTCAGTACACTCAGTATTACAGAATGTTTACCTTTTATATATTGATTATATACACGCATTACATCAGCCTTCGTGATGGCCTTATAGTGTTCCAGTTCTTTACCTATATAGTTAGGATTTCCGGTATATGTTTGAAATGCTGCCAGCTGAGATACTTTACCACTTACACTTTCCAATCCGTATATCAACTGAGATTCGTTCTCATTCTTGAATTTATTGATGTCTTCATCTGTTACGCCACGCTTCTCAAATTCAGCTAATGATTCACGAACCATTTTCTCCATATCAGCTAATTTTTGTCCTGGGAATGGTGTAATGCTAAATACAAACTCACCTGAAAGTTCTGTTGTTGAGTTATATACATTTGCGTTTACTGCTTTTTGGGTTTTTACGAAATCTTTGTAAAACAATCCACTTTTACCCTTACCTAATATTTCTGCTAAACAATCAAGTGCTACTTCATCCATAGAATATTGAGGCACACCGCTAAATACCATTCTCAGTTGTGGCAGTTTAGCGTAATTGTCCAACATAGATACATATCTATCTGATGAAATTATAGGTTGCGGGAGTTTAACGGGTTGTACAGACGGGCACTTTGGTATGGAGCCAAAATACTTTTCTACCAGCGTCACTACTTCTTTAGTATCTACATCTCCACCTATGGTCAACACAGCATTATTAGGGCCATACCAACGCATAAAGAAATTTTTCAGATCCTGTACATTCACACGATTCAGATCTTCTACATATCCTATTGTAAGCCATGAGTATGGATGTCCGTATGGATAAAAGTTTTTGGCAGTCACTTCACTTACCAAACCGTAAGGCACATTATCATATCGTTGTCCACGCTCATTTTTTACAGTTGCGCGTTGTACTTCGAATTTGCGTTGAGTAACAGAATCTAACAGAAAACCCATACGGTCCGATTCCAGCCACAACATTTTTTCTAATTGATTGCTGGGTACTGTTTCGAAATAATTAGTTCGGTCACGGTTAGTACTACCATTAAGTGTACCCCCGGCTTCCGTGATCACTTTGAAATGTTGTTCATCTGCTACATGTTCAGAACCTTGGAACATCATATGTTCAAAAAAGTGAGCAAATCCTGATTTGCCAATTTCCTCACGGGCAGAACCTACGTGGTAAGTAACATCTACATGCACTATAGGATCGCTATGGTCTTCGTGCACTATCAATGTAAGTCCGTTAGCTAATACATACTTCTCGTATGGTATTACAATTTCATTACCTTTTTTGGCTACTTTCTCTACCAATTTGGCTTGTGCCATTATAGCTAAGGGACTACACAATACAGCCGCTGCTGAAAGTGTATATAAAATTCGCTTCATGTATATTTGTTTTCTTTTATAAAAATAGTAATACCCCAGACTTTATATGCATTATTATCACTTGTTTGTGAAATATCACCCATTTCAGGTGTTGAGTACATACGGATACTTTAGCCAGCATGGTACAGAACATCCTGATAATCAGCCTTTTTATCGAAAACTGATTTAGCAAAAGGGCATAATGGTATCACTTTGATATTTTTCTCCCTTATCCATGCCACCAATGATGCAAGTAATTTATAACCTAAACCCTGCCCCTTCAATTTAGGGTCTACTTCTGTATGGTCTATAATTATCTTATCTGTGCCAGACCATACATAGGTTATTGCTGCCAGTTGTTCGTTATCAATACTCACAAAAAAACGTCCTTTGGTTCCGTTATCAATATGAGATATTCCCATAAGGTTTACTATTTAGTTATTATCAGAATTTAGCTGAATAATATCAGGTTCACTTACATAAGTACTCCTGTATTTATATCTAATATCGGAATTCACTGTTATTTTAAACTGTGCATCACCTTCCACTTTACGTGGAAAATAAACAGCCTTGAATTCTATGGTACCAAACACCAGATTCTCATTTCTCGTTCTTACACCACCACCTAAACCACTATGAAGGTCAGTTTTAGTATAGTCTTGATTGGCAGGTGTTAACCCTGATAAATTTACAAATACGAATGGAGCAAACTGAAAACCAAAAAATTTGTTTTTAGTAAATAAAATGGTCTCGCTATACAAACTAATTCTTTGTTGTCCCAGCAAAGAATCTGAATGAAAATCATTTAGCCCCAATGTATTGTCTATTCTTAATGAGGCATAAGTGATCTGGTTCCACAACCTCGCATAGCTTAATTTTAGATTCTGCCGCACTTTCAAACCATTATTAAAAACAAATAGACGGCCGAATGCATTAGCTCCTAAAAGTATGCTAGCATCACTTATTTTCCCCTGATCCTTAAAAGCACCTGCTCTGAAAAAGTATTGAACAAAATCTCCCTTAGTAGTTGCTACATACCTATTGGCATCAATACCTACATATGGGCGTTCTAGATCTAATTGTTTATACCAACCACCGGTTATAGCTATTTTATACCCTGTAGGAAAATCCTCTGTTGTACCAAAACCATATATGTAATGGGTCTTATAATAATCTTGTCTAAAAAATGTGATCTGTCCTAATATTGCCTGTTTATTATTATATATAGGATCAAAACGATTACCTACCTGCAAAGGCACAATATCATAATGATCCTTAAAATATCTAATACCTAAGAATTGTCGGTCCCTAGCTTTTACTTTATCATGCATCAGCTTACTGATACCCAAATTGTAACCTGCCCATACATCATAAATATCATACTTGTACTTAAAGAAAGCACTATCTGTAACACCATAGTTATTCACAGCAGTGTTCTTGCTTAAAGTAAGTCCACCTGCTGCATGAGAATAGGGTGATATCAATGGCCTATCCAATTTTATATAGTAGGCCTTTTCCTCTTCTCCATTTGTTCCTTGGTTGATAACAGAATATGCTACAGTAGCATCTATAAAACTTCTCTGTAGATTTTGTTTACTATATAAGAACTCATAACCTAAAAGAGGTTTTCTTGTCTGATCGAACAATGTGGTGAATTGCATGGTTTGCCCCATGCCAAGAAAATTCACGTCTGCCACTCTACCTTTTAGCCTGTGGAACCCACTGGCATCTGCTATACCTGTGATACTAAAGAGATCCTTTGTTACCACTTCTATATCTACGGAGTCTCTGCTTTTCTTTATAGGATGCACTATGATACGTGTATCCTGTATATAACTAAGTGTACGTAAATACCTTTCATTATCTGCAATGATATACGGGTCTAATTCGAATCCCTCTCTGAAAAACAAATTATTCTTAATCACCCATTCCTGTGTATTCACGTGCAAACCATTCAGTATACGGGTACCTATATAAGAGATTCGCCCTGAGGTATCTATGAATTTCTTTTCAAAACCATATTGTGTTATTTTGATCTTCCGTATAATACGCCCTTCATATTTTTGATAGGGTGTCACACTTTTTACTTTAAGTAATTGCTTTTCCTTTACAGTATCAACAGGCCCCTTTTTCATAGAATTAAGTGCCTGGTGAAAAATATCATTCACATCAAACAATCGCTTCCTCTGCTCATTATAGGTACTATCATCCTGACCATATGCACGGAAATTAAACACCGTACATATAAGCGCAGAAAATACATATATAATATTTCTTCTAGAAAGTAACCTCAATTCATTGAAAATATAGTTCAATATAAGGTTTCAAAAATAGAAATATGCTAAAATGGCAATCAACTTGATTGTGAAAACATTCTTATAATGTGTAAACATGGTAAAAACAGAATCTTGCATGTATCGTTTAATTGATTTAGATTTGTCTAAATTTATTTTTAGTTCAATAGATGAATGAGAATACTCATGATAAGTCATTAAGTGATATACATGAAAGTATAGACCCATCAATAGGCAATAGATCCTGGAAACGAGTATTTGCATTCTTTGGTCCGGCCTATTTGGTAAGCGTAGGCTATATGGATCCGGGTAACTGGGCAACTGATATAGCAGGTGGTAGTCAGTTCGGCTATACACTTCTATGGGTTTTATTGATGAGCAATTTGATGGCACTATTGTTACAATCTTTAAGCGCCAGATTAGGTATTGTACAAGGTCGCGATCTGGCACAATGTAGCAGAGAGGCTTATCCAACAGGTGTCAATTTCACACTATATATACTGGCCGAAATAGCAATAGCTGCATGCGATCTTGCTGAAGTATTGGGCATGGCCATTGGCCTAAATCTACTCTTAGGTATTCCCATCATGTATGGGGTACTGATTACATTTTTGGATACTCTATTACTCTTATATTTACAAAAATTAGGAATGAGAAAACTGGAAGCTTTCATTGTTACCCTAATTTCTATAATTGGCCTATGTTTCCTCATCGAAATGTTCTTTGCTCAACCATCCTTTTATGATATAGCAAAAGGTTTCAATCCAACTTTACCTAATCATATGGCACTATATATCGCCATTAGTATTATTGGTGCTACTGTAATGCCACATAATCTCTATCTACATTCTGCTTTAGTACAGACACGTAAAATAAATCGCGAAACAAAATCAATCTGGCGTGCCATCAAATTCAATACAATAGATAGTATTATTGCATTAAATCTAGCATTCTTTGTAAATGCTGCTATACTCATATTAGCTGCTGCTGCTTTCTTCTCCTCAGGTCATCACACTGTTGCTTCATTACAAGATGCACATAGATTACTAGCTCCGCTACTAGGAAACAAATGGGCTTCCCATCTATTTGCTATTGCACTTATAGCATCAGGGCAAAGCTCTACGATTACAGGTACTCTGGCGGGCCAAATAGTAATGGAAGGATACCTACGACTAAGGATCAACCCATTGGTAAGAAGGATCATTACAAGATCTTTAGCCATTATTCCCGCTGTAATTATCATCCTAATAATGGGCGATTCTATGGTAGATTCTATGCTCATATTCAGCCAGGTTCTATTAAGTATGCAGTTAGCTTTTGCAGTTATACCACTCATTCATTTTGTAAGTGACAAAAAAAGAATGACTGTATTTGCCATCAAACCAATAGTACAAATTGCTGCATGGTTTGTCGCCATTATCATTGTTGCCCTCAATTTGAAATTGGTCTTCGAAAGTGCTCTGGAATGGATGGGAATGACCAACAATATTCTTCTGAAAACACTGATCATTTTGGGTGAAATAGGATTGTTATTATTACTTTTCATTACTATCTTTTATCCATTAATAACCAAAAGGAAGGAACGAAATATCGATATCCATTCCGAATTTGACATGAATGAACTTCACGATATGAAGGTAGAACCTTTTAGTACTATTGCTTTAGCACTTGATTATAGTGAAAAAGATCAAAAGGTCATACAATATGCTTTGCAACTTGCTAAGCCAGGAACTTCATTCATTTTGATACATATTGTAGAAAGCGTATCCGCAAAAATGATGGGCAATGATGCTCATGATTATGAAACAATAAAGGATCGGGAACAACTTAATGAATATGTTCGATTATTTTCTCAACGCAACTTTGCTGCAGAAGGTGTCCTAGGTTTTAAGAGTCGTACTAATGAAATAGTACGAATAGTAAGTGAAAAAAAATGTGACCTACTTATCCTTGGCAGTCATGGACATAAGAATCTAAAAGACATAATTTTCGGCGAGACAATCAATACTGTTAGACATATGGTGCACATTCCCGTATTTATTGCCCAATAGTCTCACTAAGTCATTGAGTTACCTACACTTTTCCTTACACTTCCAAAATTCTCTTTTGGCTCTAGTCAAACTATTATATTGATTTTTTGCTTATTTTTATATCTGTATTATAACTACTTAGGACTACAATAATTGCTCGATTGTATTTTATATCAATAAGATACAAAGCAATTGCATTAAACGATATACCAATATGAATAACCGATACTTCATCAAGTTCATTTTTCTGATTACAATAAACATTAGCAATATTTTTATTACAAATGCTCAGGTTATTAAAACTGTAGCTGGTGGAAATGGCGCTGTGGGCATTATGGTTCCTCACAATATTGCTGTTAATGTGACTGGTAGTCTATATGTTGCAGAACCTATCAACTCACGGATCAGAATGATCAATACATCTGGCATTGTTACAAGCATAGCTGGTACTTCTAATCTTTCTACTCAACTATTAGGATGTACAATCGCAGGCCAATATGGGTTCAGTGGTGATAATGGCGCAGCTACTGCTGCATTGCTTAATAAGCCTGCTGGCGTAGCAGTTGATACATTTGGTAATGTCTATATTTCAGATGCATTGAACAATAGAATTAGAAAAATAAACAGTGCAGGTATAATTTCAACTATTGCTGGTAATGGCACTGCTGGTTATAATGGAGATAATATTGCCGCTACAACTGCTCAACTTAATAATCCATCCGGAATATTTGTTGATTCAATCGGTGTACTCTATATAGCAGATAATGGCAATAACAGAGTTCGGATGGTAAGCCTTACAGGTGTAATCACCACTATTGCCGGAAATGGAACTGCTGGTTATAATGGAGATAACATTTCTCCATCTACAGCAGAACTTAATGGTCCAACAAACGTTTTCAAAAATCAAAATGGTGTATATATTACTGATAGAAACAACAACAGAATTAGGTTAGTAGGTAATGGAAACATAATAACAACAGTAGCAGGCAATGGCACTACAGGCTATACGGGAGATAATGGACCAGCATTAAGTGCGACTCTAAATTCACCTGCCGGAATTACAATTGATGCATCAAACAATTTATACATTGCAGACTATGGTAATAATTGTATACGTAAAGTAACTTTTAGTGGAACAATAACAACCATTGCAGGAAACGGCACACAAGGAAATTCAGGAGACGGAGGGCAAGCAACACTAGCAACTTTGAATTCGCCAATTGATGTCTGTATAAATTCTAATGGTAATTTATACATAGCTGATTCCGGAAACTTCATCATTCGTACAATTAACACATCAGGGATAATAAATACTTATACTGGCGCATATACAGATTACAAAAATGGAGATAATGGCCCTGCAATTGCTGCTAACGCTTGTGCCATTAGCAATGTGGTAACTGATGCTGCTGGCAATCTGTATTTCTCGGAACCGGAACATAATATTATTCGAATTGTAAGTAATTCTGGCATTATTACCACTATTGCGGGAACAGGCACAACTGGGTATACTGGGGATAATGGAATAGCAACTCAGGCAACACTTAATTTACCGGAAGGGTTAGATATAGATCAAGCTGGTAATCTATACATTGCAGATAAAAAAAACAACTGTATTCGTCAAGTAAATTCTTCAGGTATCATTAGTACAATTGCAGGTACAGGCACTTCAGGATATAGTGGTGATAATGGGCCTGCAACATCAGCTAGATTATATTATCCTACTGGCGTAACTATAGACCAATTGGGGAATATTTACATTGCGGATAATGGCAATCATGCAATAAGAATGGTAAATACATCTACTGGCAATATCAGTACAATAGCAGGTGATGGAACAGGTATTCAAGGCTTCTCGGGAGATAATGGACCAGCGACTTCTGCTAAACTAAGTAGTCCTTATAAAGTAGCAATAAGTTCTACAACAAACAATATTTACATTTCTGATAGAAAAAACAATCGAATCAGAAAAATGACTTTAGGTGGCAATATTAGTACAATTGCAGGTACGGGAACACCTAGTTATAACGGAGATGGAATTTCAGCCACTTTGGCAAATCTTAATAATCCGGTTGGCATTTCAATAGATGCATCAGATAATATTTACATCGCAGATTCAGGCAATCATCGTATTCGAAGATTCAAAGATGGCGGAACAATTGCAACAATTGCTGGTACTGGCATTGCTGGCTATAATGGCGATGGAATTCCTGCAAATAATGCACAGCTTAATACTCCAAATGACGTTTCCTCAAACACTTCAGGTGTCCTTTACATATCAGATATGATGAATGGACGAGCTAGATCAATTTGTACTAATAGCAATATCATACCTTCAGTTTCAATTTCTGCCATTCCGGGAACTACAATTTGTTCAGGGTCATCTGTAACATTTTCTGCAGTTGCTATCAATGGTGGCAATTCTCCATCATTTCAATGGAAGAAAAACAACATTAACGTTGGAACAAATAGTAACACATATACGTCCTCATCAATTGCCAACAATGATATTATTACTTGTACACTTTCAAGCAATGACCCTTGCACTTCACCTTCTACAGTTACAAGCAATAGCATAACTATGACTGTAAATGCATCGGGCATTACATCTATTAGCATTTCATCCCCAACTAATACTACTTGCTCAGGCACTTCAATAACATTTACAGCTACTACTAATTTATCTGGCGCATCATATCAATGGCAGGTAAATGGTGTAAACCAAGGCACTAACAGTAGTACTTATTCGTACATTCCGGTTAATGGAGATCAAATAGCTTGTACAGTTTCTGCTCCTACGGGTAGTTGCTATACACCTACTATACTTACTAGTAATATCATTACTATGGCAGTCAATACAACTATTACAACTTCTATTAGTATCTCTACTCCCAATACAACAGTCTGCATAGGTAATACACCAACTTTTACTGCTGTTACAAATGTTACAGGAGGCACGTATCAATGGCAAGTCAATGGAGGCAATCAGGGCACTAATAGTAGTACATTCACATATGCGCCTGCAAATGGCGATCTGGTTACTTGTACAATCAATACACCTAGCGGTAGCACTTGCTATTCAACAAATAGCCTATTAAGCAATACCATTACAATGTCTGCTATTGCTAATACTATTGCTACTCTTAGTATTTCTACCCCCACTAACACAATATGCGCTGGTACGCAGGCAACTTTTTCAGCATTATCAAATATTTCAGGTGGTGTATATCAGTGGAAGGTTAATGGCTCTAATGTAGGAACCAACAATAATACTTACACCTATACACCCTCCAATAGTGATGTTGTAACATGTGTTGTAACTGCTCCATCAGGCACATGTTATACACCCGCAACGATAACTAGTAATAGCATCAACTTGTCCGTCAATACGTTAATAACTCCAAGCATATCCATCGCTACACCCAACACTACTATATGTAACGGCAATTCTGCAACATTTACAGCTACTACGAATGTAGTGGGAGGCACCTATCAATGGCAAGTAAACGGCGGAAATCAGGGCACCAACAGTAGTACTTTCGCATACACACCTGCAAATAGTGATCTGGTTACTTGTACAATTAATACACCTAGCGGTAGCACTTGCTATTCAACAAATAGCCTTTTAAGCAATATCATTACGATGTCTGCTA
>JBAWXE010000106.1:0-9204 GCA_037144255.1 Bacteroidota bacterium
CTTTAAGATGATAAATTTCAAAAGCAAAAGCCCTGACAAAGTCAGGGCTTTTTTCTTAGCTAAGTATATTGGAGCTGTTTAAAAAATTATTGAACTATCGTTTTAGTATAACCATATACTTCACTATTCCCCATCTTAATGAAATACATTCCTGGTAGTAAGTTGATATTATTAATTGAAAAAATGGTATTACCATTTGCAACACTGATATTCTTTCTGCTCACCTCTTTACCAAGTACATCGTTAATTACAATTTCGTATTCGCCATCAGGTGCAGAGTTATATGATAATTTTATTGACTCTGGTGTGCTATTTCCAATAACAGTAAGTGGAAATAAATATTTATTCACATTTGCTACTCCTAAAGGTATACTAGTGGTAAATACATTATCTATATACCAAACACTTCCTACACTGATGCTGGAATCCACATATCTGAATGCGAAATATGATGTGGTATAGGCTTCATAAGCTGTAATATTTATTTGGTGAGTAACCCACCCTATTGAATCAGCAACACTAAATGCCGGACTAAGAGTCGGAGTGAGATTTGCATATGTGCTAACCACAGTGAAAGTATCTGTTCCTGATTCTAAAATATTAAGTTTGGCTCCGGAATAAATAAAAGTAGTCTTTGTATCAAATTGTAAGTATAAACTACCTGTATAGCTGGTAAGATCGAGTGCAGGCATCACTAATATTGCCGTATCAGTATGGTTTGTGCCTAAAAAAAATCCACTACAACTCATTGCAGGAGTAGCATTTCGTCCATTTTGAGTACAATGCCAAGCTAGACTATCGCCTGTAAGAATATTATGATTTTGTTCTGTCCATCCTGTTGTAGATGGGAAAAGAATACTTCCGCCACATGTAGAATTAAAGTCTTCCGATATAGATGTAACCTGCGCTTTTACCTGTAAAGAACAGGTGATTAATAGTGCAGACAAAAATGTATTCTTAATATAAAAAAACATGAGCAAAGTATTAATTTGAGCTTATTATACATTAAATTTAATCGCAATTTACAAAAATGAGACTATATAGAATGTGATTTCTCATAATCTAATAGACGATGCAAATTGAAAAAATGTTAGAAGATTAGGAAAATATTTTCAGAAAACTAACATTTGCATGATGCGCATCGTCTATATAGATTAAAGGTATACTAGGCCCAATTGACGATAAATACTGATACAGAATCTTGTCTATATTAAATAACATAATAAGTATATCTAGTTCTGAAAAGAGATCCTCAGAGCATACGGAACTCCGTTTGCTAATTAAAGATTGTCTTGCTAGTTCTAGAAGTGCTCAAAAAAAATTGTATGACCTATATGCACCCGGTGCGTATGGTGTCATTAAGCGTTATATATATAACAATGAACCTTTGGCAAATGAAATATTAAATGACTCCTTTTATAAGATATTCACCAAATTAGATCAATACTCATATCAAGGTGTTTTTGAAGGTTGGATAAGGCGTATAGTAGTAAATACCATAACAGATCATTTACGTAAGAATATCAATACAACACAACAACATAAGGAATTACAATCTGAAGATGCATTTGTGAATAGTGAGCCAGTTGGTAATATGTCGCATAAAGAGCTACTGGCATTGATACAAACATTGCCCGATCTGCAAAGAGCGGTTTTCAATTTGCATGTTATTGAAAACTACTCACATAAGGAAATTGGATTATTACTAAACATAAGTGACAATAATAGTAGGTGGCATCTGAATGATGCTAGAAAAAGATTAAAGGCGAAAATCAATTTGATGTTAAAGTAATTGAACATACAATGGAAAATTTCAAGAATAATATTGATGATCTCTTAAAAGAGCGGTTAGGCAACTATACCGAGACTCCACCTTCTGAGGTGTGGGATGCTCTGGAGAAAAAATTGGACGGTAATAAGGATAGAGGCTTTTTATACTATCGTCGTTTTTGGTTCTCTTTATTTTTTGCGCTTATCGCTTTGGAAGGCGTTTCATTTATTTGGACTAAAACAACAATTTCGTTTAAACAAATTATTGACAATCAACAATTTGCACCACACAATAAATCATTTACAAAAGAAGAAGTAAATTCAAATATTGATAATATAACACTTAATAAGACTCATCAAATATCCATAGAGAATAGCTCAAATAAGCTTAGAAATAACAATACAAATATTAGAGCATACAATAGAACATCTGAAATAACACATTCTAACATGACAGATGGAAACGATAATAATAATAAGATATCAAATTCATCAATTCTTAGTTCAAACAAAGGTGTGTCTGCAGATGCTACAAATGAATATGTAACAGAAAAAACATCTTCAATCCATATAGATAATGGCTCAAAAAATAATTTAATTAATGAAGAACTATTTGATGCCAAACAATCGGATGTTTCTAAAAATGAAATTACTACAGAAAAAGTAACGAAAGAAACAAGCATTCATAACTCACTAAGCATAATTTCTAATAAAACAACTAGTGATAGAGTATTTCCAAAAGAAAGCATTCGCAAAATAGCTGTAAATGCTTCGCTATCAAATAAAAAAGCTTTAAACAAGCCTATTAATGCAAAGCCAAATAATTCTATTCCCAATATTAATAAAACAACAAAGCATAATCATTCAGAGCCGGAATGCAATACAATTAATAAAGCCACAATAGCTGAAAATGAAACACGTTTAGCTGATGGGAAAGCTAATTTACTTATTAACGACATTGCTAATTCAAAAGATAAAAATAATAACCCGAATTCCATTTCATCCCTTCCTCCATCTATTGCATCAAATAACAAGAATGCAGATGCTAGCATTAGTAACGCTCCTATAAATAGTAATTTAGCAGTTACGAAAAGTGAAATTTTTGCTAACAGTCAAACTATTACAATTGCGAAAGAAGATAGCCACGATAATATAAATACTCTTATCAATAGACCTGTATTAGAAGTAAAAGATAATTCCTCAATTATTGTTAGTGCTGATCATCTAAATAAATATGAAGCTGGCATTAAAGCTGGGTACGAGTTAGGTATGAATAGTGGTAGTGCACAGAAAATAATTGTATCACCGTATTTACAATACAATATGAATTCTAAGTTCTCGATTTTGACACAACCTGCTATAAAATTTTCTAAGGTAAGTTCTAGGAATTTGACAGGTACTCAGTCATTTTATAAAGTGAATAATGATGGTAATTATCATATTGCAGACAGTACTATATTCGTTCCAATTGTTGGGGGTGGTGATACAATGATCACCAGAAATTATGCTTATTCACAAACCCACGACTCAATTGTCAAATCCTATGTTACTAACAATTCATATATCGAATTCGAATTACCAATCTTATTAAAATATAACGTCACTGATAAACTTTCAGTATATGGAGGACTAAATATTAACTATAGCAAATTGATCGGTATTTCAGAGAATACATATACAATTGGTCCCATCACAAAAACTGGTTCATCATCAACTGTGTCTAAAATTCAAGACCCGATTCCAAGCCCTGCCAATATCAATAATATAATAACATATTCAGGATCATCGATTACAGATTATAAGGCTCCATTATATCCTAATACGCAAAGTGATATTGTAAGATTTGGTTACATGCTGGGCATCAGTTACGAATTCAATAAAAAATGGTTGATAGATGCCCTTATACAACAATGCTCGGCAAAATCAAATATTCAGGGTGGGTACGACATAAATACCCCATTATCATCAATGTATTTCCGTTTGACACTTGGATATAAACTTTTTTAAAAATCAAGTTTTTTTTCTAACATTTTCACAAACAGCAGCGTCATATATACAAAGCAATAACAAAATCACATTATTAATTATTATTTTGTCTCACAAATTAAATACCAATTTTATGAAAAAAACCTTTTTTACAATTCTTGCTATAGTACTGACACAAGTAGCTATGGCATGTACCGCCACATTTAGTTTTGGCGTAAATGGTCTAACAGCCACATTTAATAATACATCTGTTTATGGAAATACTCCAGGACAAATGATCAATGCACTGTATGATTTTGGTGATAATACTAGCAGTTATGGATCGACATCCGGACTCACTAATCATACATACAATGCACCAGGTACATATACGGTTAGCCTAACAGTTAGCGTTATAGATTCATTATCTGGAGGTGGTACCGTGGCTTGTCAAAATACAAGCACACAATCGGTTACTGTAAGTTACAACCCTTGTACTGCCACTTTCATTGATACATTGGTATCAGGTACCACTTATAACTTTGCTGCAACAATATTAGGTGGCGGTACCGGTATCACTTATAACTGGAGTTTTGGCGATGGTGGCAATAGCACATTGGCTAATCCTACTCATACTTATGCGTCAAATGGTACTTACTATGTCACACTAATCACAACAGGTAGTGGTTGCCAGGACTCTGTATGGAGCACCATTACAATTGGAAATACAGGCAATACAAATACAATATCAGGAATAATTATAAAAGATTCAATGATAGCTCCACTAACTGCCAACTTTATGGTTTGGTTAATTACTTATGACAGTGCTTCACAAATGCTTACTGCTATAGATTCTGTATCTGTATCAGGTGTTTCTGCAACAGCATATCTGTTTAATAATGAACCTCCTGGTGTATACCGTGTAAAAGCTGCTGTTACTAATGCTCCAGTTTTAGGCAGTACAGGCTGTGTACCTACTTATCATGACTCAAGCTTATACTGGAATACTGCCAATACATTCTATCATTCCGGTGGCACAACTAGCGGTGAGGATATTTACATGTTGAATGGTATTGTAACTAGTGGACCTGGATTTATTGGAGGCAATGTTACTACAGGCGCTAACAAGTCAGCTAATAAAACTACAAGTGGCACACCACTTCCTAATTTACAGATCTACTTAGTAAATAGCAATAATCAAATGATAGCATCTACATTAACTGATGCCAGTGGCAATTATTCTTTCAGTAATCTTCCATTGGGTGTTTATTCTATCCGTCCAGAAGATATGAATTATGCCACTACTCCTATTAACAATATCATAATAAGCAGTACTCAAAATTCTGTAACTGCAATGGACTTCAAACAACATACTATCTCCAAAACCATTACCCCAATAACAAGTGGTATTGCTACTACTACTGTAGTAGCTGATATTAACATATTCCCTAACCCATCTAATACAGGTATCGTTACATTGACATGGGGTACACTAAGCGCTAAAAACACACAAATAGCAGTTACTAATGTTACCGGTCAAAAGGTATACCAAGCTGCTGTAAATATGGATAACAGCGGAAGTAAAATACTTAACTTATCTCAATTGCAATCAGGTATTTACTATATCACAATTGATGCCGATAATGTTCACAGGGTTCAGAAATTCGTTTTGAATCGTTAATAAACAAATAGTGTTACAATGTAAAAGGCCACTTGATCATCAAGTGGCCTTTTACATTATCAAATATTTTTCACTACCAGTAAATAGTATAATTTCCATTGGTTATAACGACGCTGTCTTTAGTAGTAATTTCAAAAGTACCAACATCGGATTTAGCATTATAATTAGTTGTAGACACATATTCAAAGTTTGATCCAGAGGTGTCTAGCGTATTACCATTACTAGAATATACTCCTAAACTAACAACAGTTGAAGTATCAGACATTACTAATGTAATTGATTCATTAGTGGATGTCTTCACACCCTTTACAATTTTATACCCGACACCGATAGTTGTGGAAATGGTATTTGCGGTAAAAGCAGTACCATTTATAGTTGCAGTCATAGTAGACGATGGTTTGGTGTCTTTCTTTGAGCACGAACTCCATAATATGCCGACTGTAGCAAAGAATACTGAATAGATCAAGATTTTCTTCATTTTTTTTCAAAAGTAGGAAAATTGATACACAAGATATTGCAATAAGATTTCAACAATATAACTAACTGAATTACAATACTATAACAAAACTATAGCAAATATTTATTCTTAAATAGATAATTTCATTGTTAAAAAATCAATTAAACGTTTGTTTAAATCAAACGATTGTTTAATTTTGTGTTCAGATTGAAACATGACAATGGAATACAACGACAAACAGGTCCTGATCATACAAGCGGCAGAAAAATTATTTGCTGCAAATGGTTTTGAAGGCACTTCAGTAAGAGATATTGCTCATGATGCCGGGATCAATATAGCAATGATATCATACTATTTCGGTTCTAAGGAAAAATTAATGGAGGCAATATTTGCTTATCGTATTAGTTATACTCGTCTCACAATTGAAAGTTTGTTACAAAGTGATAAATATACACCGATACAAAAAATAGAAAAGATCATTGATAGCTATACTGAGAAACTCATGGCACATCAATGTTTCTATAAGCTAATGGCACAAGAACAATCAATTCGTGAAATACAACAAATAAGTGAATTGATATATGATTCGAAAGCCAAGAATCTGGAAATGGTAAAGAAGATTGTACAAGAAGGTCAAAAGAATGGTGATTTTGTAAAGAACATTGATGTACCCTTGATGATGGTCACCCTGATAGGAACTGGAATGCAATTTGTTGTTTCTCAGGATTTTTATAAAAAATTCTATAAAATGGAAGATGCATCTGATGAAGAATTTAAAAAACTAATGAAGAAGAAATTGAATCACCATTTAAAATCACTCTTTAAAGCATTCCTAACAAATGAAGCATAATATGTCATACATTAAAAATGTTGCACTATTAATATCATTACTATTAATAGGTAGTCAACCCATTTTCGCACAGAACACAAGGAATTTATCCTTGTCAGAAGCAGTAGACCTAAGTCTCAAAACTAGCAAGCAAATTAGGCTCAGTCAGGTCAAAATTCATGAAGCCACAGCAACACTGAATGAAGCCAAAGGAAATCGCCTTCCGGACCTTAGTATTTCAGGTTCATATTTAAGACTTGCTCAGCCCACAATAGATTTGAAAGTAAAACTAGGTAGTTCTAGTTCTACAAGTTCAGACCAGAAAAGTTCAGCTATTTCTGTTGATCAAGCTACATATGGCATGGTAAATGCTTCTATGCCATTATTTGCAGGAAATCGTATCAATTATGGGATACAATCTGCCCGTTACCTAGAAATGGCTACGAAACTGGATGCAGATAAAAATCGTGAAGAAGTTATCCAAAACACAATAGCAGCATATAGTAATCTTTACAAAGCAAAAGAAGCTCTGGAATTGGTGAAAGAAAGTCTTAAAGAATCTAAACAAAGAGTAAATGACTTTAGCAATATGGAGAAAAATGGCATTATGGCCAGAAATGACCTTTTGAAGGCTGAATTACAAGAGTCCAATGTTGAATTGACATTATTAGATGCCGAGAATAATTGGAAAATTACCAATATCAATATGGACATGATGTTGGGATTACCCGAAGAAATGATGTTAATACCAGACACAAACAGTTTCTCTCATACTACGGATGCCGGATCAATAGCAGATTGGGAGCAAAAGGCACTTCTGAATCGTAAAGATGCAGCATCGCTGGTGCTACGAGAGAAAGCAGCTAAAGTAAATATTAAGGCAACAAAAAGTGATTACTACCCTTCTGTGGCATTATCTGGAGGTTACCTTGCTGCTGATGTACCAAACCTTATTACTATCACCAATGCATTGAATGTGGGCATAGGTCTCAAATATAGCCCTTCATTACTTTGGAAAGGCGGACCAAAACTAGCACAAGCAAGGGCAAGATTAGAAGAAATTCAGATCTCTGAAGAATCATTAAATGACAATATCCGCATTCAGATCAATCAAGCATACCAGAACTATATCTTAAGCCAAAAGAAAATTGATGTTTACAATGTTGCAGTAGACCAAGCTAAAGAAAACTATAAGATCATTAAGAACAAATATGATAATAGTCTTGCTACTACTACAGATCTATTGGATGCTGATGTAGCTCAACTGCAAGCAAAATTGAATTATGCCTTTGCTAAAGCAGATGCTGTAGTTGCCTATAATAATCTTTTACAAACAGCCGGACTTTTAAATATCAAGATCAACTAAACAATACTCATACATAAAAAATATACCTAAGTCATGTCTCAATTACAACAAGAAACAGCAGTTCCGAAAAAACGCAACATTAAATTCATGGTCGTGTTAGCCATACTGGTTATTGGTGGTGGTGGATTTGGTATCACAAAATATATGCATGCACAGTCGCATGAAGAAACGGACGATGCACAGATAGACGCAAACATTAGCCCGGTAATACCCCGTATTTCTGGCTATGTAACAGAAGTACGTGTAAAAGATAATCAGATAGTAAAGAAAGGAGATACGCTGGTAATACTAGATAACCGCGACCAGACCATAAAGGTAAATGAAGCAGAGGCAGCACTAGCCGCTGCACAAAGCACAATGGGGGTAGCACAAGCCTCTACTGGCACTGCAAGAGCTAATGTAGCAACAGCTGATGCAAATGTGGCAACAGCCGATGCGCAAATAGAAGCTGCACGTGTACGTGTATGGCGTGCTACTCAAGACTACAACCGTTATGCTAATCTGGTAAAGGACCATTCAATAACCCAGCAACAATTCGAACAAGCAGATGCAGAAAAGCAAACTGCAGAACGGAATTTGACAGTATTAATCGAACAGAAAAAAGCTGCGGCTCGTCAAACTAATGCTGCTACTTCTCAAACAAGCGTCTCTACACAACAAGTAAGTGTAGCAAATGCTACTGTAAAACAACGTCAATCAGACCTTGATAACGCTAAACTCACTTTTTCATATACTTTTATTACAGCACCATCAGATGGACGGATATCTAAAGTAAACGTGCAAACAGGGCAATACCTGCAAGCCGGACAGGGACTATTCAGTGTAGTATCCGATCAGGCATTATGGGTAGTAGGAAATTTTAAAGAGACTCAATTAGAGAAGATGAAAGTTGGACAAAAAGTCATTGTAACTGTTGATGCCTTCTCAGGGCATGATTTTGAGGCAAAAGTGGCTTCATTTTCTCCTGCTACAGGTGCTCGTTTTTCATTATTACCTCCGGATAATGCAAGTGGTAATTTCGTAAAAGTAGTACAACGCTTACCGGTAAGAATTGAATTCACAAATATGACTGACCCTCTTGTGAAACAATTGCGTCCGGGTATGAATGTTTATGTAGATGTGCATCTCGATTAAGT
>JBAWXE010000107.1:0-8848 GCA_037144255.1 Bacteroidota bacterium
GAGCATTTGGATTCATTTGTGCAGCAGCATCAAGAATAATTACTTTTGTTACTCTTTCCGGGAATGTCGAGGCTATATAGAAGCTTAAAAGTCCACCGAATGAATGTCCTCCCAAAATGATCTTATCAATTTTTAGATGGTCCAGCAATTCTATCATGTCTTGTGCATGATCTGCTATTGTATAGCAAAATGCAGGATGGTCACTTAGACCTCGTCCTCTCAAGTCCGGACTAATAAGCCTGAAGGTATCTGTTATTCCCTCTGCTACCAATCCATCAAAAGCATATGCGTTGGCGGTAAGACCATGCATTAGCAATAGCGGTATACCATTGTTCTTATGATCCAGATAATGGAGATTAATATTATTGACTTGTACAAAATTACTAGTAGCGTGTTTCATTCACATTGTGTTTAAACCTGATTCTCAATTTAATACTATTGTGCAGACCATCCACCATCTACAGGTAATGCTATACCTGTAAGTGTTGCTGCTCCTTCGCTAGCTAGGAACAATGCAGTTTGTGCTATTAGCTCTATAGGTATGAATTCTTTTATGGCTTGTTTTTCTAGTAGTACTTTTTCTACTACTTCTTTTTCGGAAATATTGTGTGCTTTGGCTTGATCGGCAATTTGTTTATCTACAATAGAGGTCTTAACATAGCCAGGACATATTGCATTCGCAGTGATATTATATGGAGCACCTTCCAATGCGATAGTTTTAGTGAACCCTACCAAGCCATGTTTAGCCGATACGTAAGCACTTTTGAAATCTGAGGCAAATAATCCATGAGCTGATGCTATATTGATTATTCTTCCAAATTTCTTTTCTTTCATAATAGGCCATGCAGCCTTTGTGATATGGAATGCTGCTGTAAGATTAATGGCAATAATATCATTCCATTTATCATCAGGAAACTGATCGATAGGGGAGACATACTGGATACCTGCATTATTGACCAGTACATCTACCCCCCCAAAAGTACTAATAGCATCTATTACCATCTGACGTATAGCTTCCGGTTGAAGCATATTTGCGGGGGAGAAGCTATGTTTGATCTTATAAGTATCAGCTACTCGCTGGGCTATTTCTGCTCCGTTTGGTTCCAGTCCATTGAACGCTATATTATAACCCTCGGCTGCAAAGGCATTGGCGATCCCCAAACCTATTCCACTTGTACTACCTGTAATTAATATTGTTTTTGCCATTTGTTCATTATTACCATTAGCAAGTTAGCAGCTTTAAATGTACTACCCTCGTGAAGATTCTGTTAAACAGATTTACTGCAATTTTTATGATGTAATTTTTATTATTTTTATCTGTTAAATATTGTTTTATGAGACCCCATGCCCAAACAATTCATGTAATATTGTTATATATATATGGATTCTTTCTGTGTTTATATTATATATTACAGATAGGGCATTTAAAGGAACTATTGCGTTTAGTTTATCAGCCTTAGTTTACTCAATTGTGAAATCAATTGTGTCTTTTTTAGTAGTATATGGAGCTATTTATAGTATTGCCAAGCTTCAAAGTGGCCGAAAGAAGGCTAAATAGTTTATGTTTATTTTTAATGTTTAATATATTAAGGGGTTCAAAGCCTAATTTTTTTAAATATTTTTTGCAAATTTTGATGTTTGAATTTTGATTTGCATTACCTTTGCACTCCAATTCTCAATATTGCTCTTATTTTAAGGTTGCATTTGGGAGAGTTGTTTCAAAACAATTCGTCAACACCAAAAAGAAAGGAAAATGGCTAAAGAAATCACTGGCTATGTTAAGCTGCAAGTAAAAGGCGGTCAAGCCAATCCGGCGCCACCAATTGGGCCTGCATTAGGCTCTAAGGGCGTCAACATTATGGAGTTTTGCAAGCAGTTCAATGCGCGCACTCAAGACAAAATGGGAAAAGTACTTCCCGTTCTCATCACAGTTTATGCTGACAAGTCTTTCGACTTCGTAATCAAAACACCTCCTGCTGCTATTCAGTTAATGGATGCTGCCAAGCAACAAAAAGGTTCTAAAGAACCTAACAGGCAAAAAGTAGGTAAGGTAACCTGGGCACAAGTAGAAGAAATTGCCAAAGACAAGATGCCTGATCTAAATTGCTTCACAGTAGAAAGCGCCATGAGAATGGTTGCAGGTACTGCACGTAGCATGGGCTTTACTGTAGACGGCGCAGCTCCTTGGGACAAATAATCCATTTGGTTAACCTTATTTAAATTTTTGTAGCGATGGCAATCACTAAAAAAAGAAAAGCTGTAGAAGCTAAACTTGATAAAAATAAAGAATATACACTTGCTGAGGCTTCCAAACTGGTGAAAGAAATAAATTGCACCAAGTTCGATAGTTCAGTAGATATGCACATTCGTTTGGGCGTAGATCCAAAGAAAGCAGATCAAGCAATTCGTGGTACAGTAAGCCTACCTCATGGTACCGGTAAAACTAAACGAGTATTGGTATTATGTACTCCTGACAAAGAAGCTGAAGCAAAAGCTGCCGGTGCTGATTTCGTAGGTCTAGATGAATTCGTTTCTAAGATCGAAGGTGGATGGACTGATGTAGACGTTATTGTTGCTACTCCATCAGTGATGCCTAAGATCGGTCGTCTCGGTAAGATCCTCGGTCCTCGTAACCTGATGCCGAATCCTAAGACAGGTACTGTTACTAATGATGTAGCTGCTGCTGTAAACGATGTAAAAGGTGGTAAGATCGCCTTTAAGATCGATAAGGCTGGTATCATCCACGCATCAGTAGGCCGCGTATCTTTCGAACCGGCTAAACTTGCTGAAAATGCAATGGAATTGATCAATACTTTGGTTCGTATGAAACCAGCTACTGCTAAAGGTACTTACCTGAAAGCTGTAAGCATGGCATCTACAATGAGTCCGGGTTTGGCAATCGATACTAAATCAGTAACTACTAAATCAGTAGCATAAAACATATTAATGTAACAATCGGTAGATATACTTTTTGAATATCAAATAAGCCGATTACAAATTATATAACATGACACCTGCTCAAAAAACAGAAGCAATAGAAGTACTGAAAGAAAAGTTCTCTCAGTATAGCAATTTTTACATCACTAATACCGAGTCATTAACGGTAGCACAAGTGAGCAAGCTCCGTCGTACTTGCTTTGAAAAGAATGTAGAAATGAAAGTGGCTAAAAATACGCTTATTAAAAAAGCGTTGGAAAGCCTGAATGGTGACAAATATGCCGGTGTGATAGAAGCACTGCATGGCGTTACTGCTCTGATGTTTTCAGATAGCCCAAAAGAACCAGCGGTTATTATCAGTTCTTTCCGTAAAGACGCAAAGTCTGAAAAACCTATTTTGAAGGCTGCCTTTATAGGTGAAGACCTCTTTATGGGCGATAACCAACTGGTGAATCTTACCAAGATCAAAACTAAAAATGAACTCATTGGTGAGGTTATCGGATTATTGCAGTCTCCCGCTCAACGCGTACTATCTGCTTTGTTACAACATGCAGAAAAGAAAGGCGAAGAAGCATCTGCATAGTTCACTGATGGTCTTTTGTCACTAAGTTAAACGTAACAACTGATCATCCTATTAAATTGGCTTCCAAGCTTAAACATAAACAAACAACAAATTTTAAAAACTTTTAAAAAACATAAAAATGGCAGACGTTAAAGCATTAGCCGAACAACTGGTTAGCCTTTCTGTAAAAGATGTACAAGAATTGGCCAACGTATTGAAATCTGAATATGGCATCGAACCAGCTGCTGCTGCAGTTGTAGTATCTGCTGATGGTGGTGGTGGCGCAGCTGCTGCTGAAGAGAAAACTGCATTCAACGTTATCTTGAAGAGCGCAGGTGCTTCTAAATTGAACGTTGTTAAGATCGTTAAAGATCTTACAGGTCTTGGCTTGAAAGAAGCTAAAGAACTGGTAGACGGAGCTCCTAAAGCTATCAAAGAAGGTGTAAGCAAAGCTGAAGCTGAAGATCTGAAAGCTAAATTGACTGAAGCTGGTGCTGAAGTTGAGATCGCTTAATTATCTCTCTCATAAAGTATATATAAATGCCCCGGCTAGCCGGGGCATTTTATTTTCTATTATTCTTAATAGATAGTTATTTTGTAGATGCCCAAAAAAAAAGACTACTGATATTTCAGTAGTCTTTGGTTGTATAAATTAAAATCTTGCTTTAATTACTCCTCTTAATACTAAATTGACCACTAGTGATTTGTTTATTGGTCACTATTGTGGAGAATTGAAAAGTACCTTTGATATACCCTCCTGCGCCACCATCGCTAGTAATAATGATTTGGCCATCTGTATGAGAATCATCCTGAGTTAAGGTTGGAGGGTTTGCAATTGTGTAATACCCATAATTACCATTTGTTGTAACATAAGTACCCGGACCATTATAGTTGGAAATAGATAAGCCAACCATTGTGTAATGTGAAGCATCTGTAAGGATTTCGCCATATATAAACATCCCAAATGGAGAAGATTGCATAGTTGCCATTTGGATAGTAGAAATAAATGAGCTTCCATCAATAGAACAAGTCAAGAATTGTGAATTTCCACCACTACCCCAATTAATGTTAGCATTATTGGTAGTTAATATTGTATTGATCTGCTGATATAGTGGATTAGGTACTCCAGCGTTGGTTCCCGGTGTAGCATTATATGCCCCATACTGCAAGATGAAAATGTGATAGCAATAAAGGCTAACATAGCTACTGATAGGATAAATCTTTTCATTAGAAAGAGTTTTTGTAAAGTTATAGTCTTAATTGCTAAAGGCAAAGCATTTTTTTATGAAGTATGACTATTTCGTAAGATTTACCCAAACAAAAAAGCTGCCGATACCTCGGCAGCTTTTTTGTAATGCTTTATTATTTATATAAATTAATATCTTTTTACTTTGAAAGACCCATTCGTGATTTGAACAGAATTACCGGTTAAGTCAGTTCCAGTAAATGAGAATGTACCTGTAATAAATGTACCAGTAGTACCACCATCGCTAGTAATATTAACAGTACCGGATGTGCCTATTGCAGCAGATCCTGCACTACCATTATTATAGGTCATATATTCAGCAATGCCGCCAGTACCATTTAATGAATAAGTACCTACTCCCGCATAATTTTCTATAGCAACTAATATAGCATTAACAGGTGTAGTGCCATTTACTGTAAATCCTATTACTTCAAAAAGCCTGATCCCACCTACCGATGTGTCAATGGCTAAACCCATATTTGCATTATACGCAGTACCACTTGCTGTCCATGTAAAAAAACCAGTAGTACTAGTAGTGCCAGTGCCTACAGTATAACTACTATTAGAGGCTAATGTACCAATATTGGCATAACTATTTCCACCTGTACTACCACTATTTCCACCAGTAGTAGTAGCATTTGTAGTTGTGAGAATAGTATTTACTTGAGTATAAATTGGATTGGGAACACCAGTATTTGTACCTGGAGTTGCATTATAATCTCCATTACTACACGACGAAAATGTTGTCGCAATACCGGCTAATAAGAGGGTAGAAAGAAAAATTCTTTTCATTACATATGATTTTACAAGCTATAAAGATACTATACAGAATAATAATACAAAATACTATTTTCGAACAATGTAAACTAATTAAGTGTCGTTAAAACACAATAATAGACCATTTTTTATGCTAAAACGTTGGCAAAATTTACTTATTATTTTATTTATTACTTCTTTTTATCCATGTTTTGCTCAAGAATTGGTAAAAGGACAGGTTTTAGATAATGAAACTAAACAAACCCTCCCTTTTGCTACAATAAAAATGGCTGATTCCAAACAAGGCCTTATCACAGATATGAATGGCAAATTTGAAATTTCAATAAATAATAATGTTTCATATTTAGAGATATGTTATTTAGGATATAATTCTTATATGTTGAAATTGCCGGTAGTAGGTGAACAAAAAATATTTCTGAAACCTAAGGAAGGTGGATTGAGTGAGGTGGTAGTTAAGCCGCCTTACGAAAAAATGCGTCGAATTATTAATGCAGCCATTGCTACCAGAGACATTCATAATCCTGATAAATATGATTGGTATCAATGTCATGTTTACTATAAGATGATCGCTGATATAAAGGTCTCTGATTCTTTTTTTGCCAAAGTAAAGGATACAACATTTAAAGATCCACAATTAAAAGCTATTCTAACTGATCAGCATTTGATGATGTCTGAAACGTATAGCATACGCACTTGGGAAAAGCCACAAAAGTTACAAGAACAAGTGTTAGCTACTAAACTGTCAGGTTTTAAAAAATCTATGTTCACTAGTTTAGTTACAGACATTTTACCATTTCATGCATACTCCGATTTCATTACACTGAATAGCAAAGAATATCATAACCCCATTAGTAAGGGTTTTGAACAACATTATGATTTTAACTTAGTAGACGAGATAGTGCAAGGAAAGGATACTGTATGGATACTGAGTTTCAGGCCTAAAAAAGGTAAGAATGAACTAAATGGAACTGTATACATCAATTCTGATGAATTTGCTATTGCACATATTATAGCTAAAGCTCAAAATGAACAATTCCATAATAGTGTAAGCATAGAGCAACAATATAAAAAAGATAATGGACAGTGGTTTCCCAATCAGTTGAATTATGTAATAGAGATACAACAAAAAACAAAAGATAGCCTGCCGTATAAAATCCAAATGAATGGTAATTCCATTATCGACTCTATTACTTACATGAAGGATAACTCGTTTCATTTTGATAAAGCGCATACTGTGAAAGTGGAAGCTCATGCAGATGAACTATCAGATTCTGTATGGGCCAATTACCGTCCTATTCATATCAACAAAGAAGAAATGCGCACTTACGAATTTATGGATAGCTTGTTGCAATCTGTTCATTTCGACAGGTATATGTCATACTTAGAGAAATTACCTGAAGGTAAACTGCCTATTGGTCCTATAGATATGGATCTCATGCGTCTCTATACTTATAATAAGTACGAGGGTAACTGCTTGGGCTTGGGCTTGCAAACCAATGAAAAGGTTATAAAACATTTATCCATTGGTGGCTGGGGTAGATATGGATTTGGGGATTATCAATGGAAATATGGCGCTTTTGCTGAGGCTTATTTAGATAGGTATAAAGAATTTGTTGCTAAAATAGCTTATGATAATGATGTGCATGAACCGGGACGCTTGCAGGTGAATCGGGAATTGGATAAAGGTGATAATTATTTGCGCAGTTTAGTAATCAATAGGGTAGACCATGTAGAATCTTATACGGCATCAATAAAAAAACGATTTGGTTATTGGAATATAGAGCTCATAGGCCGTCAAGAAAATATTACGCCTAAGTATAATTATACCCTTAAATATGATGGAGTAAATTATACTCAGTTTACTGCCAATGAACTGACACTTAATCTTCGTTATCTTTTTGCAGAACGGACAGCGCCTATTTTTGGTAAATATGTACCATTGGGCTCTAAATACCCTGTTGTATACGGAAGACTGATAGAAGGTGTATTGAAGAGTAGTGATATGCAGATCAATTATACACAAGCATTAGCTGCAATGTCCTGGCAAAAACATCTAAACCGTATAGGTATAGAAAAATTTTTGATACAGGTCGGTAAATCATGGAGTGGCAAGCCTTTACCACTTAGTAAGTTATTTGCAGGTAATGGGATGGCTTTTGATAATTCTTACTTTGGTTATTATGCTTTTGGCAATCTTATGACTGCATTGCCTTACCAGTTCTATACAGATCAATATTTGCTTGCATCGTGGAAACATGATTTCGACTGGAAATTCTATTCTATTAAATTTCTTAAAGGGCAATATAGTTCGTCTCCATTTATGAGTCTTGTACATAATATGCTCATAGGTACGATGGACCATATGGATGTACATCGAAATATTGCTTTTGCAGTACCTGACAATGCATATCACGAATCAGGAATTATGCTTAATAACATCATTGGGTTGAAATATTTCAATGTTGCATATTTAAATTTTGGAGCTGGTATCTTTTACCATTGGACATCTGACCTTGATGTGAATAAGAATGGTAGGGTTGCCATAGGGATGAATTTCGAATTTTAGAATAATACTTGTTTAGAGCTTTTTACAATGCTAAATAATTCGATGTACATGGCGGAGTATTTATAAAATTGTACCTTAATGAATAAATAACTTATAAAATATGAAAAGAATACACAGCACCATCCTTTTTGCCTCTATTGTATTGCTGGCATCCTTTTCTCCATCTGCTTCCTATAAGGTAGGAGATCCAGTGTCTGATTTCTCTTTGAAGAACATAGATGGGAAAATGGTATCAATGGCTGACTACAAAACAGCTAAAGGCTTTATTGTTGTTTTTACTTGCAATCACTGCCCTTTTGCTAAACTATATCAGCAAAGGATCAATGACCTTAATAATGAATATGCAACTAAAGGATTCCCTGTACTAGCTATTAATCCTAATGATGTAGAGACAGTGCCTGAAGATTCATATGAAAACATGATAATTCGTGCTAAAGAGAAAAAATTTACTTTCCCTTACCTGATCGATGAAACTCAGGATATTGCAAAAGCATTTAATGCCACTAAAACACCACATGCATTTATTGTATTTAAAGTGAATGGAAAGTTAATACTCAAGTATGCAGGTGCAATTGATGATAATGCGCAAGAGCCTGAAAAGGCTAAATCTCAATAATTGGTGGATGCATTAAAAGCATTATTGGCTGACAAACAAGTGACAACAACAGAGACAAAATCTATAGGTTGTAGCATTAAATGGAAATCGAAATGAATCAAAATTTCAACTAAATATAAAAGCCATATAGTATTACTATATGGC
>JBAWXE010000108.1:0-8610 GCA_037144255.1 Bacteroidota bacterium
CCTAATTCTTCTGCATGGAATAGCATATTTGATCAGGAAAAATTACCATCTGCATATACTGTTGATCTCAGATTCGGAAAGTCTTTCAATCTATCTAAAGTTATAACTAGCTTGCCGGGTAGAGTATTGCTCAACGTAAGTTTAGGTGTTAATAATTTATTGAACAATACAGATATCATTACTTCAGGTTTCGAACAGTTACGCTATGATTTCTTAGGTCACAACCCTAATAAATACCCAACAAAATACATTTATGGTTTAGGTAGAACATATGTTGCTACTGTTAGTCTGAAATTTTAATAAAACTTATAATTCATTAATTTATTTAGTATGAAAAAAATAGGAATAATATTAAGTGCAGCATTGCTAAGTGCCATTACTTTCACATCATGTGTTAAGCAAAAATATGATAGCCCTCCTGATCAAAGTACCATCGATCCTAATCTACCGGTAAATGTTACAGTTGGTAAGATTAGTAGCATGGCTTTACAAGGCACAAGACAGATACTTGGCGATTCTACAATTGAAGGTATTGTAGTGGCAGATGATAAATCTGGCAACTTTTATAAGCAGATCATCATTCAGGATTCTACCGGTGGTATCGTTATTAAACTAGACGCTACTAACCTTTACAATGATTATCCTATCGGTCGTAAACTATATGTCAACTTAAAAGGGTTATTCATAGGTAATTATAAGAATTCCCCACAGATAGGTTATGCATTAGATAATTCGGGTGCAATGACATCTATCCCTACCAACCTTAGAGATAATTATATCGTAAAAGCTACATACCCTAATACACTACCATTATTATCAGTATCCTTGAACGATCTTGAGAACTTTTATGCTAATATTAAAAACATTAATTGTCGCGTGAAAATTGATAGTGTTGAATTTGCGGTTGGCTCATATGGTGTTCCATATGCTCAATTACCTACTATCAAATTAGGCACTTCTCTCAATATTGAAGATTGTAATGGCAATGCAATGGTGATGTATAATAGTGGCTATGCTAATTGGCAGCCATTTCTTACTCCTAGCGGAAAGGGAAGTCTCATAGCTATTTATTCAGTATATGGTACTAGTCCACAGTTATTACTGAACGATACAACAGATATAAAATTTTACGGTGACAGGTGTCATGGTTAAAACTATGATTGCTATTACTAACATTTAGTAATTATTCCTAATTGTACACTTTTTAAATATTCAAAAATGTCTTTGGGATTCCCAAAGACATTTTTCTTTCACTAAATTTGCGACTTAATGATTAATTAATTTCAATAAGGCTTTTTTATAGTTTTCTATTACCAATTTTGTAACACAAATATAATATATGAAGAAAATTTTACTTTCGCTTTCTGCTTGTATCATTGCTGTAACAACAAATGCACAAGTTGCTATTACTAACTCTGCACTTACTTACACGCAGGATTTTAATTCCTTAGATACTAATTCTTCAACACCAAGTTCTAATTTACCTGCTGGTTGGGGAATTTTCGAAACAGGTTCTAGCCTTACTACGGTAGACCAAATGTATTTAGGCAGCTCAGGTACTACCGGTACTGGAGATACGTATAGCTACGGTTCCATTGGCAGTACTGATAGAGCTTTGGGTTGCATTGGTTCTGGTACTAATGTGGCTTCATTCGGTGTGAAATTTGTGAACAATACTAGTTCTGCATTGAAAGGTTTTCTGATAAGCTTTAGAGGAGAACAATGGCGTTTAGGTCAGGTGGGTCGTGGTCGTTTAGATTCTCTTTTATTTTATTACAGCACCAATGCAAGTTCAGTGAGCGATCTTACCGGTACATGGACCGAAGAACCTTCATTGATGTTAAACTCTGTTGATACAATGATAGGTGTTGTAGGCGCTATGGACGGTAATGCAACAGGTAACTATACTACTATCTCCGGACATGATACTACATTGTCTATCCCGGTAGGTGGCACCATTATTCTTAAATGGCAAGGCATTAACATGGTTGGTACAGATGATGCTTTGGCTATCGATGATTTGAACATCACTTTCGTAAAAGTTACTGCACCTTCTAGCGTTGCAGTTCTTGCTAACGAAGCTCCAATAGCTTTATCAGTATTAGGAAATGCTACATCAGATAAGATGACTATCGCTTGTACTACATCAGAAGAAGGTCAATATCAATTAAACATTTACGATATAACCGGTCGTCAATTGTATACACAGTCTATCAATGCACAAACTGGTAATCATAATATTACTGTTAGTGATTTGGGCTTACAACCGGGCATGTATTTTGTTAGATTAAGCAATGGCACTTCTGTAGCTACAGCCAAAGCCATCATTCAATAAGCATTACTATTATTAGTGATTATTAGTGGCTTGGGGGCTTAATGATTTTATAACATTTGCATGACGATTTACTAATAAAAAACAAGCATTTTTGCACAACAAACAAATATATATGAAGAAATTACTTTTACTTGCCTCTTTTGTTACCCTTACCTGTTCAGCTAATGCTCAAGGCTCAGCTACACCTTTTGTTCTTACAGGTACATCTTACACACAAGATTTTAACTCTCTTACATCTTTAGAGACATTCCCGTCTTCTTCTAATCCTCAATATCTTCCCGATGGTTGGGAGTGTGATACTGCAGCTTCTGCTTCTAGTACAGGTGGTGCACATAGAATATGGAAATACCCTACAGTTTGGCCTTATTTCGGTGGTCAGTTTGGTAATTATGCTTCTGGTACTGCATCTACATTGAATGGTGTCAACTCTATTTGGGATACTACTCTTACCGGTGGCCAAAATAGTGCTGCTGACAGAGCATTAGGCGTACGTCAGGTGTCTAATACAAGTACAAAATTAGGTCAGAGCGATCCTGGTGCAGCTTTTACTTTCAAAATCGCTAATACTACTGGTCGTACAGGTTTCAACTTGACATTCCATTTACAGTCTTTAGATACTACTTCATCTAAGATATGCCATTGGACAGTTGATTATGGAATAGGAACAACACCTACTACCTTTACTCAGGTTCCTTCTGCTAACATTACTGGTGGTTTGACTACTGGGGTTCATCATTTCAGTGACTCTACGATCACTGTTAACTTTGGTAATGCTCTTGACAATCAGTCTAGTAATGTTTGGATACGTATAGTATGCTTAGTAGCTTCAGATTCTGGTGCTTGCTACAGTACATTCTGCAACCGTGCTACCACTGCTATCGATAATTACAACCTGACTTGGGGTAATACATCTGTTGAGAATATCAGTAGCAATAGTAACCTTGATCTGGTTGTTGTAGGTGCAGCAATGTCTAACAAGATCACTTTGGCTTACAATGCTAAAGAAAATGGTAAATACAATATGAGCATTTGCGATCTTACTGGCCGCCAGGTATACAACCAAATTGTAAATATTGTTTCTGGTTCTCAAAACCTTGTTATTGATGGTTTAGACCTCAATAAAGGAATGTATATCGTGAAAATGAGTAATGATAATGTAATGGCTGTAGCTAAAGCTATCATTCAATAATTATATTATTAATAAACAGAGCCTGTCAAGCAATTGGCAGGCTTTTTTTTATTACTTTTGAGTTTAGTAGTTTTTATACTTATTTGTATTGTATTCTTAATTACACACTAGTATATGTTCAAGAACAAATTATTCTATATAGTTACAGTTTTTATCCTGATAGCACAGCTCAGTAATGCACAGGTGAAGATATTATTTGATGCTACTAAAGCACAAACAGCAGGACAAGCTGACTGGGTAGTAGATGCAGACCAATGGAACCTGAACTGGAACCCCAATGCTTATACCGGTACATCTAACTGGCATAGTAATGCACAACGTATACCTACTGCAGCACAAAGCGGCGTCACTGCATCTACAGCTGAAACCTATTGGACTGGTGCATTATCTGCCTGGGGTGTAGACTGTGCAAAGAAAGGATATACAGTAGAAACGCTGCCATACACAGGTACTATAACTTATGGTAATACCAGCAATGCACAAGATCTAAGCAATTATAAAGTATACATCGTTTGCGAACCTAATATCCAATTCACTGCTGCTGAGAAAACAGCTATCATGCACTTTGTACAAAATGGTGGTGGCCTCTTTATGGTATCAGACCATACAATTAGCGATAGGAATGGTGATGGTTGGGATTCTCCGGCTATATGGAATGATTTCTTAACGACAAATTCTGTTCAAAGTAATCCATTTGGGATCTCTTTCGATTTGCAAAGTTTTTCAGGACCCTCGACAGCCATATTCGCCTCTGCAACAGATTCTATTATCCATGGTACAATGGGCAATGTAACACAAGTTTTTTGGTCTAGTGGTACCAGTATGACATTAAGCCCATCTGCCAATGCTACAGTAAAAGGGGTAGTGTATAAATCGGGTACTAGTAGTGCAGGTAATACTAATGCACTGGTAGCATATGCCAGATATGGTAGTGGTAAAGTAGCTGCCATAGGCGATAGTTCTCCTTGCGATGATGGTACAGGTAACCCAAGTAGTAATTTAACGAACCTATATGATGGGTACTTTACAGATGCGGCAGGTAATCATCAAAAACTACTGATGAATATTACTATATGGCTAGCTACTAGTAATACCCCTGCTTGTAACGCGCCAACAGGTCTTGCCGCTGCAGGTATTACAGCTACCAGCGCCAACCTTAGTTGGGGTGCAGTAACAGGTGCTACCGGTTATGAGTATGTGGTAAATACTATTGCTACAGCACCGGGTGGTTCGGGTACAGCTACTACAGCTATTACTTATAATGCTACCGGTCTTACAGCATCTACTACTTACTATTTGCATGTACGTACCAACTGCGGTAGTGGCAACTACTCCTCTTGGACCACTATTCCTTTCACTACTTTAGCTGCAGCGGGTATCGCAAATACAACTACCAATGAGATGACCGTCTATCCTAATCCTGTAAAGGATGTATTGCATTTGGATAATGTAAAGGATGGTACTACATACCGTATGGTGAATGTGATAGGTACAAGTGTGGCACATGGTGTGCTGCAGGCAGGTACTAATAGTATCAACACTCAATCGCTGTCTTCAGGTATATACATGGTAGAGCTTACAAACAACGATGGTGTAAGAAGGGTAGTGAGAATTGTAAAGAACTAATATTATACATCATATATTATATAGAGAAGCGGGTAGCAATACCCGCTTTTTTTATGCCTATTATTATCTCCAGTTATCTATTTTTAGTAAGCGGAAGAAGTCTTCTTCGGGTATCTCTTTTACACAGCCGGGCTGCAAGTTGCCAAGTTCCAGATCTTCAATAGAGATGCGTATCAGCCGTTTGCAACGATTACCTACTGCATTCACCATCTTGCGTACCTGATGGAACTTACCCTCGTATAGGGTGATGGTGAGCCATGAATATGTTCTGTACTCTTTAATGGGATGAGGGTCGGGGAAGATATCCGGGGGAGGGCTAACTATATGCACCTCGCAGGGGCTAGTGATATAATCCCCACCGCCCTTTATTCTTATAGTTACACCCGCTCTTAATGCCTGTAAACTTTCGGGGCTGACCTCGTTGGCTACTTTGAGCAGGTAAGTGCGTTTGTGTGGTTGTTCTCCCTGAAACAAAAGCTTGGTCACCTTTTTATTAGTGGTCAGTATCAATAAACCCTCAGAATGATTATCTAAACGGCCGATGGCGTGAATGCCTTCGGGGAAATCAAACTTAAGATCGCCCAATAGACCCACCTTATCAGGACTGATAAACTGTGAGACCATATTGTATGGCTTGTTGATGATATAGTAATGGTGACCTCTAGTGGACATGAATTATTTTCATGAAGTTAGCCCATAAACTCAACAATACTATAGCCCGGGTATCATTCTGCCAAATCTTTCGTGATAGGCACGTTCCAGCTCTGCTCTATGATCGGGATGTGCTATACCAATTAAGAGGCGGGCACGTTGTTCCATATTGCGACCATAGAGATTTACCACGCCATACTCTGTAGCTATGTAGTGAACGTGGCCACGAGTGGTAACAACGCCGGCACCAGTTTTGAGGAAAGGCACTATACGAGATATACCCTTTTTGGTTGTAGATGGCAATGCGATGATAGGTTTACCACCCTCTGATAATGATGCTCCGCGCATGAAGTCCATTTGGCCACCAATACCGGAGTATTGGTATGTGCCTATAGAATCGGCGCAGACCTGACCTGTAATATCTACCTCGATGGCACTATTGATAGACACCACTTTAGGGTTACGGCGGATATTGTGCGTATCATTGACATAGGCCACATCCATACAATTGATAGAAGGGTTGTTGTCTACAAAGTCGTATATCTTGCGTGTGCCGAGAATGAATGAGGTAACGATACGACCACGTTGTATCTTTTTATGTTCGTTGGTGATGATACCATTTTCAACCAAAGGTAGTATCCCATCTGAGAACATCTCGGTATGTATACCCAGCTCCTTGTGATGCATGAGCGACTTAAGTACTGCATCAGGAATACTGCCGATACCCATTTGCAGGGTAGAGCCATTTTCGATCAGCTCTGCCACACATTTGCCAATCTTTTCGTAAGTAGCATTAGATTCCAATGAATAGTTCACTTCAGGTAGTTCTGCTTCTTCCCATACCAGAGCCGCGAATCGGGATACGTGTAGTATACCATCGCCTAGTACACGAGGCATACGTGGATTGACCTGTGCTATGACCTTGGTAGCATTGCGTACTGCACTGAGAGCGGCATCTACCGATGTGCCGAGTGTGCAATATCCATGCTGATCGGGTGGGGAAACCTGTACAATTGCTACATCCAGTGGGAGTATCTTTTGATCGAAGAGGCGAGGTATTTCGCTGAGGAATACGGGTACAAATTCGCCATGATTGCCGTTTACCCAGCCCCGTATACAGTCTGATACGAAGAGGGAATTGAGGCGAAAACTCTTTAATACTTCGGGAGTATTCCATTCTAATTTGCCATGCATACTGATGGCCACGAGTTCTACATCGTTAATAGTACCTGCTCTTTTGAAAAGGCTATTGATGAGGTGTACAGGGGTAGATGCACTACCATGAAGGAAAACTCTGTCGCCGCTTTTTACTAATTGTACTGCTTCGTCTGCAGTGATATAATGTTGTGTCATAAAGCTAATATGTTGTTTATATAGAGGTGTTGATATTGTATATGATCGTTTTGGCGCGCAAAGATAGGTATGAATGATACGAGGTAGTATGATGGTGGTCATTAAATATACTGAGCCTCATCTGTTTTCTAGTATATTTAGAGGTTAACTTTGTTTTACCCATGTGGTATTATGTATTTGTTTTTATCGCTACATTTCTTGTAGATCTTGTACCCTTTGTAGGGCCACCGGCATGGACAGCTATGGTGTTCTTTCAGATGCGGTACCACCTGAATATATGGATGGTGCTGGTGGTAGGCGTGATAGGCTCTGCCGCAGGGCGTTATATGCTGAGCTTGTATATACCCTGGTTGTCTGACAAATACATTAAAAAGCAAAAGAACGAGGACCTACAGTTCATAGGGCAGAAACTATCGGGTAATGGATGGCGTATACAACTGTTCGTACTACTGTATACATTGATGCCATTGCCATCTACTCCATTATTTACAGCATCGGGTATGGCGAGGATAAAGCCTATGCACATCATACCAGCCTTTTTTGTAGGTAAGTTTACCAGCGATATGGTGATGGTGCTGACGGGTGACTATGTGACCGATAATGTAGAGAACATAACGGCGGGTTTCATGTCGTGGCAGAGTGTGGTGGGGACAGTGCTGTGCATATTGCTGATATGTATATTCTTGTTTGTAGACTGGCGGGTATTGCTGCAAACAAAAAAGTTTCACCTGAACTTCCGTATATGGAAATAAGATAATGATTCCATTCAACATTTCAAATGATCATCATCATAGATAGCCCAGGGTATAGGCTGTACCTTTATAATAACGAAAGACAATCATATGAACAAGATCAGTATCACCCATTTTGGCAATGCGCATAACCAATGGCTGCGCTCTTTAGATTTTTATAAAGGAGAACTGCGTATATTAAAGACAAGGCTGACAGAGATAGCCGGTAAGAATACGGCAGCTGATGTGATGACAAAAGTGGAGCATTTTGAGAACCAATTTAAAGTGCAGACCGATAATATAGACAGAATGTTGCATGATATAAATATGAACATGACAGCGATAGGTAAGCAAGCACAGTCATCGAGTGCGGGGTATGTGGATGGTGTGTTGCTGGTGCAGCATAATGAACTGAATCAGAAATATAGAATGGAGGAAAAGACGATCAATGATCTGAGACATGATTTCAATGATTTTGCTGCGGCATGGATGTAGGATTTTTTTAGAGTTAGGGGCGATATATGAATATGGGGCTTATACCGAGAGATGTAAGCCCCAATTCTGTTTTTACAGTAGAGGTTACGCTGAAATGAGTAGGGGCTAGAAATTTACCAGATTGTGTTTTGATTGTGCTTTTGTTGTGCTTTCGTTGTGCTTTTATTGTGCTTTTGTTGTGCTTTTGTTGTGCTTTTGTTGTGCTTTTTGGGGCTGATGCACAATTCAAG
>JBAWXE010000109.1:0-8450 GCA_037144255.1 Bacteroidota bacterium
ATTGAAGCCGAAATACCTGTATCAGATGAACGAGATGAGATCATTACGTTTGTACGTGAAACAGGTAGAGGTATCATGAGAGGCTATACTCGTCGCCATAATGAAGATATCCCTTAATCAAATAAGCAAACGCTTTCAACGGTATTGGATATTTAAAGACATCAATTACTCGTTCGGCTCGCCGGGAACCTATGCATTATTAGGGCCCAATGGTAGTGGCAAGTCTACTTTATTACGGATCATAGCAGGGATGCAAGCTCCCTCAATAGGTAAAATAACATTCTCATATCAGAGAAATGATATTCCCGTAAATAAATTATTCCCACATATTGCCTTCTGTGCACCCGGAATGGAAATAGTAGAGGATCTGACACTTAAAGAATTCCTAGATTTTCATTTCACATTTAAGAATCCTATTGCTGGATTGACAATAGAGAAAATAATTGAAGAGATAGGGCTGAAACACGCTACGGATAAACCTATCAGCGATTATTCATCCGGTATGAAGCAAAGAGTGAAATTGGCCCAAGCTATCTTTTCGGATACTCCTGTTTTGTTGCTAGATGAGCCATGCACCAATCTGGATCAGGCAGGTGTAGATCAATATACTAAATGGATAGACACCTATAGCCAAGGCAGATTGGTAATAGTAGCCTCCAATGATGTTCGTGAATATTGTTTCTGTAAAGAACAGATAGTGATTGAACACTACAAATAATATTAGCTGCTACTTATTATTTCTCATTTAGTCGTATTAGACAATCATATAGCTAGTACATTATATGAACACTTTAACAAAATGAGCTGTGTGCTTTTGTTAAGTTTGTAATGTTTACTAATCTATAATTGAAAAGAATAGCATCAATATATAAGAATGCCTACTCAGGTTTTTCTCCATCTACATGGTGGTTATCTCTTGTTATGCTCATCAATCGTAGTGGTACAATGGTGGTACCATTTATGACCCTATACCTAACTGAAAAACTAAATTTCAGAATTGGGAAAGCAGGAATCGTAATGGCTGTATTTGGTGCAGGAGCTGTATGCGGTGGGCTTTTAGGTGGTAAATTGACGGACAAGATCGGTTTCTACCCTGTGCAATTATGTGCATTGATCATAGGTGGAATCATGTTCATGATACTTGGACAAATGACAAGCTTTACTACAATTTGTATTTGTGCATTTATACTCAGTATTATAAATGATTCTTTTCGCCCTGCTAATGCCGCTGCTGTAGCACAATACAGCAAAGAAGAAAGCCGCACTCGTGCATATTCACTTAATAGACTTGCAGTAAATTTGGGATGGGCCGTTGGTGGTGCATTGGGTGGTTTTGTAGCATCAAGAAATTATCAATTATTATTCTGGATAGATGGAGTAACCAATATAGGTGCTGCATTGCTATTAATGGCCGTGCTGGCCCCCACTAAAAACAAGGCAACACCAAAGGGAATCAACAAACAAATAAGCCCTGATGTTATTATGCATTCAGCTTATAGAGATAAACCATACATGGTATTTATTGTATTGACTATGCTCCAAGGTTATTGCTTCTTTCAGCAGTTTAGTACTATACCTGTGTATTACCGTAGTGAATTACATCTTAGTGAGCAGTTCATTGGCATGATAATGGCATTGAATGGCCTGCTGATTACCCTGTTTGAAATGGTGGTAGTCGCGCAATTGGAAGGCAAAAGACGAAATCTGTATTTTATCGTATATGGTACCATACTCATGGGCTTATCCTTCATATCCTTTAATATTCTGCCAGGTGCAGCTTCATTGGCACTGATGTCTATGCTCATCATTACTATGGGAGAGATATTAGCAATGCCTTTTATGAATTCATTTGGGATAAGCAGAAGCAATGAAACCAACAGAGGGCAATATGCAGGACTGTATACAGTTGCTTGGTCTACAGCACAAGTATTAGGCCCGGGAACAGGCTCACAAGTGGCTCAATATTTAGGATTCAGAGCTTTGTGGTGGTTTATCGGAGGCTTATCTATATTAGCGGCAATTGGGTTCAAATGGCTGAATATAAGACTACATAAACACTTATAATGTTTTGTTCTCCCTGGCACCAAATAGCAGGCTACCTATTCGCACCATATTACCACCTTCATTAATGGCGATCTCGTAATCACTACTCATACCTATAGAGCAATGTGCAAAATAAGGTTTGCCTAAAAAATAAGACTGTTGAAAGTTTCTAAAAACTGAATACAGCTTAGCAAATTCAGCATGTAATTGTTCTTGGTTATTCGTATTAGTAGCCATACCCATCATACCACAGATACGAACATTTTGAAATGATGACGTATTTGCTTCATATCTGTCAAGTAATTCTACTAATTCCTTTTCATCCAATCCGAATTTAGTTTCTTCATTGGCAATATGCATCTGTAATAGTATATTTATTACACGGTTATTTTTCCGGGCTTGTTTATTGATCTCTTGAAGCAATGCAAAACTATCTACTGCATGAATGAGGTGAACAAAGGGCGCAATGTACTTTACCTTGTTACTTTGCAGATGGCCAATGAAATGCCAATGTATGTCTTTAGGGAGTGCTGCTTGTTTATCTACTAATTCCTGTACATAATTCTCTCCAAAATCTTTTTGCCCAAGTGAATACAGTGCATTGATATCTTCTGCCGGCTTAGTTTTAGAAACAGCAACTAATGTTAGGTGCTTCTTTTCAAATGAACTGTGCAATTCCTTCCAAAAAGACTCGTTTACCATGATATATACTAATACTGTTCATTCTCGTTAGGAAAATCTTTACTTTTTACATCTTTGATATAATGTTCAGTCGCACCCTTGATCTCTGCATATAGATCTAAGTATCTGCGCAGAAAACGAGGAGAAAAATCTTTGGTAATACCCAACATATCATGCATCACCAATACTTGTCCATCCACATCCATACCTGCGCCAATACCTATTACAGGAATTTTGAGTTCTGAAGCAACACGTTTACCAAGGGATGCAGGTATTTTTTCAAGAACTATAGCAAAGCAGCCAGCTTCTTGTAATAAGTGAGCATTTGATACCAATTGTTCTGCTTCTTCTTCTTCTCTGGCCCTTACTATATAAGTACCAAATTTATAAATAGATTGTGGTGTCAACCCTAAATGCCCCATTACCGGAACACCGGCACTGATAATACGCTTGATAGATTCCACAACCTCTGCTCCACCTTCTAATTTGATAGCATGAGCTCCGGCTTCTTTCATGATACGTATTGAAGAGTTTAATGCTTCTTTACTATTACCTTGATAACTACCAAAAGGCAGATCAACGATAACCAAACAACGATCTATACCTTTTATCACACTTTGTGCATGGTATATCATTTGATCCAATGTGATCGGTAGTGTAGTTTCATGACCTGCCATAACATTGGAAGCTGAGTCGCCTACCAATAACACATCTATTCCGGCATCATCGAAGATACGAGCCATAGAAAAATCGTATGCAGTAAGCATACTGATCTTTTCCCCATGTTCTTTCATCCATTGCAAGGTATGTGTTGTAACTTTCTTTACATCTTTATGTACCGACATAGAATAAATATGATTAGTAAAAGTAAAGCATTAAAATGAACTTAGAAACCTTAAACAAATACCGATGACGCCATGTGAAATGCCTTTGTAAATGCTTCTTTATCAATATTCAATAACACACCCTTTTTATTACACCAATCCAAAAGATTCTCTGTGGCTATGTTGCCTACTAATTCATCTTCTGCCATTGGGCAACCACCTATCCCTTTCATGGCGCTATCAAATCTGACACACCCGTTATCGTATGCAGCCTGTATCTTCTCTCCCCAACTGTCTATTGATGAGTGAAAATGGGCTCCTATTTGTATATCCTTAAATTCCGGAACCAAACTCTTGTATATATATTCAATTGTATCCGGTTTAGCTACGCCTACTGTGTCTGACATTGCAATAGTTTTTACTCCCAATTGAGCTAATTTACCTACCCATTGTATAGCTATTTCAGCATTGTATGGGTCGCCATAAGGATTTCCAAATCCCATTGAGATATAAACCACAAGTTCTTTACCATTTTGCACACAAAGATTCTGTATTTCTTCTACCTGAGTCAAAGATTCTGTAATTGTTTTATTAGTATTTCTTAATTGAAATGTCTCTGATATTGAAAAAGGGAAACCTAAGTAACTGATCTGATCATACTGAACAGCATCTTCTGCACCTCGAGTATTGGCAATGATAGCCAGTAATTGAGTGGTTGAATTTGAAAGGTCCAATTGTGGTATTACATCCTTTGTATCAGCCATTTGGGGTATTGCTTTTGCAGATACAAACGAGCCACAGTCCAACACATCAAAACCTACATGTAAAAGCGCATTGAGATATGCCACTTTTTGTTCTGTAGATATAAAATGCTTCCAGCCTTGCATGGCATCTCTTGGGCACTCAACTAATGAAATTCTTTGTGACATATATCTCAATTACGATACAAAATTAGTTAACCTAATTGACCAATTGGAAGTAAGATAATAGATAGAACTATAATAAAAGATGATGATAATAATCTTATGCTGTTATCATCTTTAAGAACTTATCTAATCCCTTCTTTTTCTCTATATCTATATGAAAATGTATATTTTCTGTATAATATTTTTTCAGATCATAGTACGGGAAATGATTTTCAGCTACTATTTCATCCAGATTTTGTAAGCCTACAGCATTGGCTTCATTAAACGAGGTTATAAACTGTGCAGGTAGATTTTTATTAGCCACCCAGGCAGCAAATACAAATGGCAATCCTGTCAATTCTTTCCATCCATCTGATAAATCATACACATATTTAAAATTATCTAATTGCTGCAAGGCTCTATCCCCTATGATCACACCAGCGGTAGTACCCTTAATATCTTCAATATACTGCTCATTAGCAGGAATAAATAACACATTCTTATTCCAAAGCTTTTCCAAAAGTAATTGAGCAAGACGAACTGAAGTACGTGACTGATAATCTAGATAGACAGATTCAATATGTTCCATTGGAACTTGACTAAAAATAGCCACTGAGGCAACATTACCATCTGCAGCTATACCATAGTCGCTTATTATTCTAGCATTAGGAATGCTAGGAATAGCTGCAACAGGTAACAAAGCCAAATCAATACTGCCATCTTGCAAACTAGATGCAAGTTGTGAAGGGTAATTCAACAGCAATTCCATCTCATTTATGATGCTATTTCTCTCAATTCCGTATAATAAGGGTTTAGTATTTAAGTAACTTACAGCTGCAACTTTTATTTTGGCGTTCAAGAGTCTATTTTTGGGGGCAAAGATACAGTAATAGACTTTCATTCATGTCTCAACAATTAGTTATATATACAGATGGTGCAGCTAGAGGCAATCCTGGTCCTGGAGGCTATGGTGTCGTTTTGCAATGGGGTGCAAAAATGAAAGAACTATCGCAAGGTTATAGACATACCACTAACAACCGCATGGAGCTTATGGCGGTAATTGCGGCATTACTATCATTAACTAAAGATAACCTAGACATAGTCATATACAGCGACTCTTCATATGTCATCAATTCTGTAGAAAAGGGCTGGGTATTTGGTTGGGTAAAGAAAGGATTTAAGGATAAGAAGAACGCAGACCTTTGGCGATTATTTCTTACACTTTACAAAAAAAACCGTATCAAATTTGTGTGGGTAAAAGGTCATGCAGATAATCCCATGAATAACCGCTGCGATGAGCTGGCAACAGCAGCAGCCGATAGCAGAGATTGGCTGGTAGATGAAGGGTATGAAAATGGTGAAGCAGGATAGGTTTTAAACTTTACCATGTTTTGAATTTCTCCATATATTTTCCATATTCCATACTATTTGTTGCTGAAATGGATTTTTTCTTTGAGGACAATCAGCAACAGCACAAAGTTTACATTGATATTCCATGCAACCATCTACATGTATAAAGAACTCTACCTTATCCCCAAAATGTGTTCTTATCAAGTCTTCCAATGCATGTATCTCTTTTTCTGCTTCAGATACGTTATAATACCAAGGCAAGGTCATATGTGTGTCTATATGAAGCACCTCACCATATTGTATCACACGTAGGTTATGCAGATCTATCCATTGGGGGTTACGATTTTTTTGTAGAAATACTACTACTTCATTCAATAGCTTCTCGTCAGCCTCATCCATAATTCCTGCTAATGAGCGCCTGATAACTTTATACCCTGCAAATACAATAATACAGGAGAAAATCAATGCTACTAAACTATCCAGCCATTGCCATTTTGTGAACAACAACAACAAAAGCCCCACAACGATTGCAATGGTTGAATACGCATCTGAGATCAAATGCTTGCCGGCAGCTTCTAATGTTATTGAACGGTTTTTCTTTCCACTTTTAGCAGCATAAACACCAAAAATATAGTTCAATATACCAGCCACAATAGTAATTACAATGCCAATATCTAGTTTATGTAATGGTTTGGCTTCAATTAACTGATCAATTGCCTCATAAACAATAAAAAATCCTGAAATGATGATCAATGCGCCTTCGATGGCTGATGATATGAATTCAACTTTTCCATGTCCATATGGATGGTTATTATCCCTGGGTCTCGCTGAAAGCATAACACTATATAAGCCTATAAAACCTGAAATTACATTTACAGTGCTTTCCATAGCATCAGTAAATATCGTTACAGAGTGAGTGAGATACCATGCCCACAATTTAGCAACAAATAATACAACTGAAAGGAAAGCAATGTAACGCTGAATGCGAATGGGCATGTAAAGAAATTAGTAATCCATAAAGTTACAAATAGCAAGTAATATCAATTATAGTTATTATTATCTTTAAGTAAAGCTACTTCTTAATAAGCTACCGCTCCAACCGGCAAAACCACCTATCAAGCCTCCTATTAAAGCAATAACAACAATAAATAAGGCGTAATTAGGTAAATGGAACAAGGCAGCCATTCGCTGAGATAAGATATGTTGATTTAATAGATCAAGTAATAATGCCCATATCCCCCACAGCAATAAAACACCACAAAATCCAGCTAGAAATCCTTTGCCGGGAGCTAAGCCAGATATAAGAGTTGTAATAAATGCTACAACAGCAATACACCACCATATATTAGTCATATATGCTGCTATACCTGAAACAATTGCTATACTTAATATGGATATTAAAAATCTCATCTGCTAAGGTTGTAAGGTCCAGGTATATTGAATTGAAGTGTTTTTCTGTTCTGATTGATTAGGTAGAAATTGTAATTTATAATATTTCCCCTCAACCCAATGATCTAAAAATGTTGCATAGTATTTACTACCGGGATTACCAGATTGACCACCGGGATATACCCCATATGCATCTATTTGTTTACTCATTTGCACTACCATTCGCCAAGATGGACCATGATCTCCCTTCGCAGCATTCACCACATTGCCCCAGCCTCCTATCTTCAAATTAGGATAACTAAATGCAGGTAATTTGGCTAAATGCTTTACTGTAGTATTTTTTACTTTATACCATTCAGTACCTGTAGTTCTTTCCAGCTTATGTACACTATCCATCGTATGAGTCCAAGAGGCCATCACTAATTTGCTTAGTTCTGTTTCAAATACTGCATTGGCACTTGTGAATATATGCGTATTGCCTGCTTGTAATAATTCAAGGGTATGTTCGGGACTAGGATACAGTTGTTCCGGAACTTTAGAAAAGCGACTATTCCACAAATCTTCATAGAACGTTGACCACCATATTTGAAATACAGTAGCCTCTTTACTATTAACTGTTAATCTATAATCCCATTTTTTAAGATCATCAATATATAGTTTTTCTTGCTGATTGGTATTAGGATTATCGAAATGAGTCAATAATGTTGGTAAAATCTTTGAGGCCAATACTGAGTAAACATCATTTTGCAATGAGAACATATCTTTCACTGTTGTATGTTCATTTCTGCTAAGTACATCATTGATCCTCCATGCTCGAAATTCATAAAAGTACCCGTTATACCAATAAGGGTAAGTACTATCAGTGACTGTTTGATTGGCTGAACTTACATAGCCTTCCGCTGGATTTATGACATGTGGATTCTCTGACATAGGTATCCATTCTTTCCACATAGTTAAACTATCCTTTCCTTCCATCACATACCGACCCTGATCATGCCATTTATTCACAAATTGCCCTTGCCCCCATATTGCTACATTCCCCTGCTTATCTGCATATACTACATTCTGTGCAGGGCACTCAAAATGTTGTATGGCTGACACAAATTCGGTATAATTCTTTGCCCTATCCAACTGATAGAGACATAGCATTTCATTTGTTGGCATATGAGCCATCCAGCACATAGCCAGTTTCTTTTTAGACCTAGCCGGATCTTCGAAACTCTCGTCATACATTACCGGACCATGCACAGTATACAAT
>JBAWXE010000110.1:0-8400 GCA_037144255.1 Bacteroidota bacterium
GTGTAGCTGCATACGATAGCCCTAATGCTGCCGTCATAGCACCATCAATAGAGGCTAAACGTTTCGGTGTCAAGACAGGTATGCGTGTGAATGAGTGCAGGCAACTATGCCCGCATATGATAGTGGCAGCTACTCGTCCGCATTACTATCGCCAGTTCCATGTTATGATCATGGGCGTACTCAATAGGTACTGCGATGATGTAATGCCCAAGAGTATAGATGAGGCTGTAATGAACCTCACTTCCTATCGCTTGGTATACAAGGATCTCGAGGCTTTGGCCAAACAGATAAAGGCTGATATCAATGCAGAGGCCGATTATCTGAAATGCTCTATAGGTATTGCACCCAATTCTTTTCTGGCAAAAGTGGCCACCGATATGCAAAAGCCTGATGGTCTCACCATCATCAACCGCGAGAATATAGATGCACAATTAGCCAAACTCAAACTAACAGATCTACCCGGCATTGCAGAGCGCAATGCACGTCGCTTACAGCTCATGGGCATTCGCACACCGCTGGAAATGCGTCATGCTTCACAAGCCTTTCTACGCAAGGTCTTTGGTGGGGTAGTAGGAAATTACTGGCACGCGCGTCTCAATTTTGGCGAGGTAGATCTGTATAAGAATGACTATCGCACCATGAGCACTATGCGCACAGTATCTCGCCAGCAGCGAGAGTCTCGTCAGTCTTTAGAATCATTGCTCATATCCCTGTGTATGAAGCTGGAACAACGTTTGGTAAAACAGAAGGTGTTCTGCAAAGAGGCTTCTTTCTTTATCAAGTATCTCGATCATACCGGTTGGGACACACATATCCGCTTTGCCAATCCTCTGCAGGATGGCATGGAACTGCGCAACTATATACTGGATAAGGTTCACGAGTTCGAAAGGCAGCATAATGTAGGTACTATGTTCAGCAACAAGGTGCGTAGCATGGGGGTGGCCATACAAAACTTTATGAATGATCAGGTACTGCAATACTCCTTGTTTGATGATCGTATTCGTCACGATCATCTGCGCAAGGTAGTATACAGTATCAAGGACAGATATGGCAAGAACATAGTACGCAAGGCATCAGAACTGTTCGAACCTACTGTGATGAAAGACGCTATAGGCTTCGGATCTGTCGCAGATATGTATAATGGCGAACATTTCAATCAATATACTATAGAAGAAGACTAATACTGTTACCACTATATAAAACAAAGATCATGATCAATCAAAAAGTGAATGAACGTTTTAACAAAGGCAGAGGAGCGCAGTACAATCCTAAGAATCGTTTTCTGAAAGGGGAGTATGTACAAGATCATGTAGAGGGTATAGACGATTGGGAACTGGAAGATCGCAAAACAGAATATATATACGATAGTTCTCGCACTTTGGTGAACGAGGTGAAGAGCCCCGATGTGGGCATGATGTACTCTGCCAATCCCTATCAGGGTTGCGAGCATGGCTGTATCTATTGCTACGCGCGCAATTCGCACGAGTATTGGGGCTACAGTGCCGGTGTGGATTTTGAGAGCCGTATAGTAGTAAAGAAGAATGCACCACAACTGCTGCATAAGTTCTTTAGCAATAAGAACTGGCAACCCGCGCCTATATCTCTTTCCGGCAATACAGATTGTTATCAGCCTATAGAGCGCAAAATGCGCATCACACGCCAGCTATTAGAGATATGTCTGGAGTTCAGGAACCCTGTGGGTATACTCACTAAGAATGCCCTTGTACTGCGCGATCTGGATATTATACAAGAACTGGCAAAACACAATCTGGTATCAGTATTTACTTCCATCACTTCATTGGATGAGGATCTGCGACGCAAACTGGAACCTCGTACAGCTTCTTACAGATCACGGCTCAAGGTGCTTGAGACATTGGCAGTTAACAATATCCCTACAGGTATAATGAATGCACCCATCATACCAGGCCTTAATGATAATCATATGCACGATGTGCTGAAAGCTGCATCAGAGGCTGGTGCCAAGTGGGCAGGCTATACAGTCGTGCGCCTCAATGGTGCTATAGGTGGCATCTTCGAAGATTGGCTGCGCAAGGCTTACCCCGATCGTGTAGATAAGGTCTGGAATCTCATCAGCTCTTGTCACGAGGGTCATGTCAATGATAGTCGCTTTGGTAATCGTATTGTTGGCGATGGTAAGTTTGCAGAATTAGTCAAGGATCAATTCAAGATGTACTGTAAGAAATATGGTTTGAATGAAACGCGCCTTACCTTGAATACAGAGTCTTTCAGGCGTATACGCAACAGGCAGTTGCCTTTGTTTTGATGTCTTAACGCACCAGCGTTACTTCGCCATGCCCTTTCAGTCTGCCACATTTGGTCTGCATCTCATATACATACATATAGATGCCTAGTGGCATCTCATTGCCATTATAAGTGCCATCCCAGCAGGCGCTTGTATACTCATTGCTGTAGTACATCTCTACGCCCCATCTGTCATACACTTTCAAAGTGAAACCTGTTATAGCAGGTCCCGGCACTATCAGTCGGAAACAGTCATTGTGTCCGTCATGATTAGGTGTAAAGCCACTTGGTACTATCAGGAATACACTTGATGAATCATCATACCGCACAGTCACTGTAGTACTGTCTGTACTGCTACACCCAAAATCGTCTATCACAGTTACTTGATAAGCAGTAGTAATATTTGGTTGTGCTATCGGTGCCGATGCTGCTGAATCATCTAAGCCCCAGCTGGGTTTCCATTTGTAAGTGAAATTGGTATTACCCGGGTAAATAAAGGAGAATGCGGTATTGAGAGTAGATGATGCATGTATACAACTGATGTCGTTTGTTTTGCTGATGTGTATATCAGGCATAGGATCCACTTTTACATTCACACTCAGTGTATCAGAGCGGTTGCAATGTTGCTCTGTGATAACCACAGTATACACGGTATCGTGGTCTATACCTGTCATAGGGTTAGCTATATTATCGCTGGATAGGCCAGTGCCAGGTGTCCATAAGTAGCTGTCACCTCCATAGGCACGCAATTGCACAGAGTCGCCTATGCAATGTTTAGGCACAGCTACTATGTTAAAGTTAGGTGTAGGTGTAATGAGTACTCTTACAGAATCAGTGTCCTTGCATCCATAACCATTCGTTACAGACATATAGAATGTAGTAGGCACATTCAGGTTTACAGTAGGCGATGCTGTATTGGCATTGCTAAGGTTGGCTGTTGGCCACCAGTTATAAGCCACACCTCCGCTACCATGTAATGGTGCAGGTACATCTGGGCATACCATAGTGTCTGCACCCGCATAGGCCACAGGATTGGGATATACATATATATGTACACTACCTGTGTCTGTACAGCCAAACACATTGGTTACTATAACAGAGTAACTTCTGCTTACCGTATCTATGAACAATGGATTAGCGATGTTACTATTACTTAATCCAGTATTAGGGCTCCAGTGTATGGTACCCACACCCGAACTCAATAACTGTAATGGGTGATACTTGCAGGCAGATGTATCGCCGCCGGTATATGCCCTTGGTGGGAAGGAAACGGCTACTACCACTGAATCTGTATTGGTACAACCAAAACTATTGGTAACTGTAAGAGAGTAATGTATACTGGTATCGTATAATACAATAATGGGATTGCCTACATGCACATTACTAAGCGATATAGCAGGTGTCCACAAGTAGCTGATACCACCACTACCACTGAGAGAGTAACCTGTATTGGTACATATCACAGTATCATGCCCTGCATTTGCTACAGGAGACGGGTGTAATGTGATGTGTATACTATCTGTATCTCTGCAACCAAACGTAGTGACTACTAAGGCATAGTTGAGCGGGCTATTGACATTCACCGTAGGATTAGCTAATGTATCGTAGTTGAGACCTGTAGCCGGTAGCCACTTATAAGTACCACCACCATTACCATGCAGTTGCAGCAAGGTGTTTATGCATACAGCAGTATCATTGCCGGCATTGGCTGTGGGTTTAGCAGTAACTACAGCATAAACAGGTACACGAGGGCTTTCTCCACCACAACTCGGTACGGTTTGGCTTACATAGTAAGTATAGGTATTAGCAATAGTAGTGCCAACTGTAGGTGCAATGCTACTGCCTATACCACCACTAGGTGATGTATACCATTTAAGATTGGTACCGGTAGCACTAAGAGTAGCAGCAGGCCCATACTGACATAAGTATAAGGGAGCAGGGACTGTAGGTGGCGATGAAAGCCCCACACTCCAATTGATGAATACATCGCGTATCTCGTGCTTGCTATAGCCACTGCCCGTGCTGGCACTAAAGCCCCAGAAACCTGTGAGCTCTATTTTTTTAAACCCTGTCATGGCGGGTACACCATCAAAGCTGACAGTGATACTACCTCCGTTGTATTCCAGATCGCAACTGTGCCATGCCCCATCATTGATGAAGGGTTGATTGCTGAGATCGGAATTGAGAGCAGTATTGGTAGTACCCTCAATATAACCACCATTCCCATTAAAGTATCTTAATGATATTAATGGATTGTTGTTATTACCATCATCATCGTGCTGATCTAATACTAGCGCCAGACCTATAGGATTAACAGGTAGCCCAATACCCGGTCCGACTGTTAATGGAGATATGGTAGATGAATTGAAGAACCAGAATGCTAATCCATCTGCATAGTTAGATCCGGAGGCAGGGTTACTCATTTTAAATGAGAACACCACTGAGAAATGAGAATAGCACTGAGTATCTAAAGATACGGGTGTATTATATGTAATGGCACCTGCCTGATTAACAATAGGATCTGTCAGAACAAAAGTATCGTTGGAGAGGTGGCTGCTGGCAGAGGTGAATGTCCAACCAAAGAGATTCATGGGGCTGCCGCTAAGAGTAGCAGTCTGTGCTATAACTGAGTGTGGACTAAGAATAGCAATGATAGCAAGGAAATAAAAAAATATTTTTTTCACTAGGTGATACCCTGTTTGTATAAATATACGACAAGTGCCACATTTATTATAGGTTATCTATGTGTTTTTTATTAATGCCAGCTGCTAAAGAAAAGATAACCCGTCAGGGTGGAACCGTGACGGGCTATTTATTACTCAATTACTTATATACTGCTTATTTTTTTGTAGCAGCATTTTTCATTTCTTTTTCTTTCATTTCATTTTTCACTTTGTTCTCTTTGTAACGCATGTCAGGAGTTCCGTCTTTTTTCATTTTTGGGTTCTTAACAGGAATTCCGCCAGATTCTTTTCTAGTTACATGTGTGTTAGTAGGAGTTGCGTCAGTTGCTGGTGGTTTAGTAGCTTTTACAGGAGCTTTAGTGTCCTTTTTAGGGGTACCATCAGTTGATTTGATCGGTGGTTGTTTTGTGTTAGTTTGTGCGAAAGAGGTAGTGCCCATTACCAAAAAGGCAGCTACAATACAGATCAGTTTTTTCATTTGTTGGTTTTGTTTGATGCGAAGATAAATAACTCAATGTAATTATTGATAATAAGAAATGTTAAAGTATAAAGCATTGTAAAAATGTTGAAAGGTTACATTTTTGCAGATTTTTTTTATCGGCCAGTAAATTGTAAGTGGTTAGTAATGAAGGTGTTGTAGGTTACACGAGGTTACATTTGGGTTACATGAGTGTATATAATTTGGTTGCCAAGTCCTGAAATAGGTTTACAAAATTCAATTAATGGCATATGCTCAAGAAATGCTTCTATAGGTTTTAGTAGAAATATGAAGCTGCAGGTAGAGCAAAGGTTATATTTATATATTTTTTTAGGGTTATTTTAAAAGTTTAAGTAGTTGATAATCAATTAATTATGAGTATTCGAAAGTTACCACGAAACGAGTTCGGGACTCCCCGAATCTGTTTGATTTATTTTTTAGGGTCGCATTTGGTTTACACGGAGGTAATATGACAATTCCGAATCGAGTTCGGTACAGGTGTGATAAATGTGATCAATACGTCATTGGGTGGAGCAATAATATGGTTTAGAATTACCGTTTTTTTACCGAATTGTTTCCGATTACTTACCGAAAAATTACCGATGGATTTCCGGTTTTTACCGATCCATTACCGATAAGTAATGACAGACACATGAAAAGAATTTTGCTGTGTCTTAGAGTTGTGTAAAGATACGAAATGGAGCTGCCCGAGACCAAATATTTCACACATTTATTTGTTGAATAATTAAGGGTTTTGATATACATCAAAACCCTTAATGCTTATGTGCAGTACGCAGTATTTTATCCCATAACAGGTACGAGACCGAACTTGGTAAGTGTTTGTAATAATTTGCCCATATCGGGTGGGCCACCTGCATTGATAATAGAGGCTATCTCGTGGAAATAGGCAGGGCCGAAAATACCCGGATTGATAACGCATAGAAACTTAACACGAGCATCTGTCTTGTTCTCGAAACCATGAACAGTGCCACGAGGTATGAATATACTATCGCCGGGGGAGAGTAGTATGGTCTTAGCATCGACAGTATAAGTAGTAGTGCCTTCGAGGCCATAAACGGTTTCGTCAAAGTCTTTGTGGTAATGTGGTGCGGGCATACGTGTAGCGGGGTCTACTGTAACCTCGAACATAGTAATTTGTCCCTGAGTGTCTTTCTCATCGAGACAGAAGTGGACGGACATTCCGCCAAATGAAATGATCTCTTTAGATGCCATAAGTGGTGGTGGTTATGACACGAAGTAAATACAATTTGCGGAATAAATAAATTGACTGAAATCAAAAAAACATCAGTGCTGAGAACGACGTTTGCGTACGCGGCTCAGTGTCTCTTGCGTGACACCCAGATATGCTGCTATGTGATATAGGGGTAAACGCTGCAGTAAGTGTGGCTTTTCGGTGAGCAGACGCTCATATTTTTCATCGGGTGTTTCTGTTTTGTTCTTACCCAGTTCTTCTCTGAGGGCTGCAATGACGCGTTGGTGGTTTTTGATATAATACAGGGTGAAATCGGGGATGGTAGTAATGGCATGCTCCCAATTGGGGCGGTCTATCATCAGCAGTTCGCTATCTTCCAGTGCTTGTATGTTGAATTTGGTAGGCAGATCGTGCAGGCAACTCATATGGTCGCTTATAAATGCTCTTTCCTCCGCAATATATATAGTACGTTCTACCCCTTCAGGACTGACATAATAGAGACGTAAACAACCTTTGATAACAAAGTAGGTGCAAGTGACAATATCACCGGCCTTGAACAATATTTGATTTTTGGTAGCTGTTGTGGTGCTGAAATGCGCCAATAGTTCTTCCCAACGACTTTCATCGAAACCGTATTTGCTTTGCAGCTCTGTAAGTAATAAGCAGGTGTTCAATGCGTGGAATGTTATAGCTAATATAAGGAGGAATGGGAAATAATATATAGTTTTAGGATAGAGCTAGACTACTTATATATGTTATGGCTGTTGGTGAAGAATACCAACAGCGGCGGAGAATAAGTGGGTATAAATTATGAAACTGAAACGAATAATATTCATACTGCTAGTTATGGCATTTGTTAGCTGTGGCCATGAACTTTACAAGAAAAAAATACATGGTTATTATGAGGTTAATAGTTCATCTGCAACTAATTCCGGTAAATCAATCATCATTGGATATGTTAAAGCCAAAGAAACAAATGAGGCAATAGAAAATTGTGCAGTGTCTGTGAAGGGGATGAAAATTGGAACTTTTACAGATAAAAGCGGTTTTTTTCAGTTGGATCTTGATAAAGGAGTATATAGTTTCATTGCTCAACATGTTGGTAATACTACTATTGAAACCCCAAAAGTTTTTATTAATGACTCTACAAAAACTGAAATTATTTTTTATTTAGGCTATAGTTCTATTTATGAAATGATTAAATAATTTGGGTACTTCTATACCTTTATATGTTATGGCTGTTGGTGAAGAACACCAACAGCGGCGGAGTAAAAAATATTATATATATCTTTCACCAATTAAGTAGTTGATTATGTTTAAAAAAATATTATTATTATATGCAATTATTACTTGTTCTTTTTATCATTCATTTTCTCAATTAACAAGTAATTTTGAATTAGGTAAATGGCAGATAGGTAGCCCCAAGATAGCGGCAGGATATTCAGATAGTTATAGTTTTTATAAAGGAGGAAAGTTTAAATTTTCAACGGATGAAAATTATGGACTAAGGCGTTTTGAAGGGTTTACAGGGAGATATCAAGTACAAAATGATTCACTTATTTTAATTCTATCAAGTATGACGGAATATTCAGGTGGCAATCTAGAGCTTAGTGAGATACAAGGTGGTAGTGGATGGACATTTACACATACAAAAAAAATCACTTCAAAAATCAATAAAAACATCAAAGAATATTTAACTATTAGGGGTCCATTTATTAAAAATAATTCATGCTACAAGCTGTGTACCATATTTCACAAATAAT
>JBAWXE010000111.1:0-8369 GCA_037144255.1 Bacteroidota bacterium
GATAATTGTCTTTCCTTTCTAATCTCCTTTATCCTTGCACCAAGCAATTCCTTAGCAGTCTGCATATATCCTCCTGAAATGATTCGAGGAAGTATCCGCAGATTTAAGTATTTCAGTAATCCCCTACAATGAACCCATATGAAGAATTATTAGACATCAAAAGGGTAGCATGGTATACGGAATGGGTTGTTATGCGCGATATGAGGACATCAGGTGACTTCAAGCATGTTTGTGATCTAACCTGATAAACCTGTAATTACTGATCATGCAAAAGGGTATCCGGCTGACCTCTAACGAGGGACCAGAGGCCCCTAGAGACATATGGCGATGCTTTATTGCATCTATTGTCTCCAGGGGCTTTTTTATTGATATGTCATTAAGGAGTACAACATGGCTCTAATTAAATGTTCAAAATGCAATAAATATGTATTCGATGTATTTGATTCATGTACTGGATGTGGGTATCCAATTAAGGATATTACTAATAAACCATTAAATGAGTCTAAATCAAATACTGCTAAGTTTTGCGATGTTGTATGGAAAGAGATAAGGTGTCCAAAATGCACACATATTAACCCAATAGTTAAAATGTGCCAAAAATGTAATTTTGAAATTTTGGATACGCTGCATAATAAACTAAAATGGTACAAGAGGTTTAATAGTATTAGAGAAGTAATGTTTTTCCCTAGCATGATTATGTTAACATTAGTTGTATTTCTTATGTTCGGTATGTTTATAGATAAAGTATCTTCATCATTATTTGAATTTATATTTATGTCATTTTTATTAATAGTTGGTACATGGTTCTCGTGTTATTGCTTTTGTAGAGATCTTGGCCCAGATATAAGAGAATATAACCCTGATCAGTCAATAAATATAAATATATTTAGTTTATTAGCAAGAATAGTTGTATTTGGCATTGGGGCAGAGATCTTACATGAAAGTTTTGACTCAATAGGGCATGGATTAGATTCTGTAACAGATGGAGTAGATAGTATAGACCATGTTGACACTACGGTAACGATGATGCCAGTGCTAGACCCAAGTGGCATGTTTGATCAAAATAATTTATTTGACTCCAATACAATTGATGAAACTGCTGGTGGCTTATTACTGCCTTTGCATTCACATATTGCTGATAACATTAATGAATTAAAACTGCATACTCCAGATACTACACATTTTATCGTAACTGATCATATTGGAATAACAGAAGCTCATGTTGACGTACAAGGGCATATAGTTACATTCAGTAATAACCTTGGTTTGCCAATGGACCATATTGATAATCATTATGGCGTAGTAACAGATAATATGAACTTACCATCTGGTTACATTGAGCATTCATTAGGTGGTGACTCATTTGTCAAAAATATATACGGAGTTACAGAATATCATATAGATGGCAATGGTTCGATATTTAATGCCCATGGTGGGAGAATAGGAAATATAGAGAAGATTGGTGAATCAATTGTACTGAAGGACGTAATAGGTAAGACACTGCATACAGCAAGCGTGAGTTAATGATTCGTTTCAATTACTATTATTGAATTGAATTGTCCTAGAGGAGATCCAAAACCTTTATAGCATCCGAGTGGACAAGTGAAATAGGTGAATACGAAAACCTGTGATCCGGAACCCCACGTACTTAAAAAGCATAGATTTTACAATCAGGAGGAATTTTGTGAATATACTAAGAGCCATATATTATTCGGCTAGAGGTGTTCAAGCAATTAAAGGCGTTAAGGAGCGAAGGATAGATATAATTGCTCCCGGCGAAAGCATATCATCTACAATAATAGAAATGCTTTTGGCTATGATTGCAGTGTGCATCTTTGCTGCATTATTTATATATTTACTCATATACCATACTTTATGGTGTATCTTAGGATTTGTTCTGATTCTTGTAGTTATATGCGTATCATTCTGAATACCTAGTTACTCGCTGAGCAATCGTTATACTTGAGGCATGGTCTTAACTGATCATGTCTTTTTTCATTCAAATGAAAAGAGTTGAACCAGTAGAGCAGTAACAGCCATTCCCATCAATCCTACCGTTACATAACCGTATCCTGAATCCAACCAGATCGTGTCTTGATATTGTTTGGTATAGGTTGATACTTTAACACAATTTTATTTGTTAGATAACTGCTTTAATGGGAACTTCGCTGACCTGATAAACAGGGACCAGAAAGCCCGTACTGTGAGCTATATGCTCTGGTACGGGCTTTTTTATTGTAGAAAACAATTACATCATAAATCAAAAGAGGAATCAAAATGTGTAAGAAGCTAACCACCATCATAACAACAGCCCTGATGTTTCTATTCTCCAACACTGCTTTCGCTGCTTTTGCCAACTATGACCTGATACGTGTTGTCTCTGACAAGACACCTGGCTCCACACTAGAGATCGCCACTGATCTAGGAAACATTGATACACTGGCATCCTATCAGGGTGTCAAAGTTGGTGGTAGTGCTGAAGCTTTCACCAATTTCATAGGAACAAGCTCTCTGTCCAATCTGTATGTCAACTACTATGCAGTAAATAAATTAAACAGTTTTACAGGAATCCTCTACATAGGCACCGACAATGCAACCGCACCGACATCACCAGGCAAAGCTGGAATATGGACAACCCTGACAAACATTAATTCTTATTACAACGGTCTGACCACAGGCTCCGGCAACACTAAAGTAGCCAACAATACTGATACTGGTTCTTTCGGTAAAACCTTCGGATTAGCCGCACTTGGTGCTTATGGCGGTTACGCAACACCATTCTCCACCAATGCCAGTCTTAATCTAGCCAGCATTGCAACTGAACCGCTTAAAGAGACTGTATGGTTGTTTGAAAACTATATGCCTCCTACAAATATCAGAGGCATAAAAAAGCTTGATCTGTACACCAACGCTGACGGTTCCACCACTATCAACCCAACCCCTATCCCACATGCTGCTTGGCTCATGGGTTCTGGGTTAATGGGTCTATTTGGATTTAGGAGAAAGAAAGCATAATAACGATTGAATATGGAGACAGGTAAGTAAGTCTGAATAACTATTTGCCAGTTAAATCAAGGTAAAAAACTATTTTTATTGGAGGTTGAAATGAAATGTATGATTTTCCTATTTGAACACACGTTTCCTAAGTGTAGAAACAACTGGATTAAAAAGTTTTTCTTGATATTAATAGTCAGTTGTTCTTTTACCATTTCAACAGCTAAAACATCTCAAGCGGATTTAGTAAGTTATACATTTCAAGGCAACCTGACTGGAATAACAGATAATAACAATCTGTTAAATGGCCAATTCTCAGCAGGTAATTTATTTCACGGATCGTTTACTTATGACACATCAGCACCCGAAAATAGTTCTTTTTTAACTGATCCAACAACAGGGCTTTACAGTGCGGTGAGATCGTTTACAGTAAATATCAATGGATATAATATCACTCGTGTAAGTAGTAGTTTATATGGTTACTTGCAGGTATGGGATAATGCAAACTCAATAGATGCTTTTACATTAAACTCTGGAATAGTTACCCCACCTATCGCTATTGGTTCCGGGACTGTCATATCGAGTGTTGATTTTAATCTTTATGATTTCACTCATACAGCTTCAAAAAACGGTAAATTGATCCCCACTACTGTAAATCTTAGTGATTACGGATATAGGAGTTTTGATATTTTCGAAGGTAATATGACAACTAACCAATACTTTATCCTTGATGGAACTATTACTGATCTTCAGCCCACGCCTACACCTATTCCAGCAGCTGCATGGCTTATGGGTTCTGGTCTGATTGGGTTAATCGGTATGAGGAAGAGGGCCACCGTATAGTCATACATGTGTAGTAATTTCTTTAAGAGAATTCAAAAAGTTAATAGAATCCGAGTGGACAAATCAAGCATATAATTAAGGAATGTGAAAAACTGTAAATTTGGACCATGTGTGCCTCGAAACAAACCGGGATTGTAAATACATTTGGAGGTTGCTTTATGGGATGGCTAACAATGTTCGTTAAGGAGTTTGCCTACGGGAATGAAATATTTCGTACAAACTCTGGATCTCGCACTAAAAAACCAAACGGAAATCGTTTGCCTAAAAAAGGAACTGCAGATGATGTTGATCTTTGTTCATTATCAGAAGAGGACCTAAGGAGCAAAGATTTCGAATTGTTTTCTTTGACTAACCTTGATTCTTATATAGATATTGAAAGCGAGTACCCAACGTTTAGCACGTACAACATAGAATACACTCAAACAAGCAGATATGATGATGACATATTAAAGACCAGCAAATTTACACTTATGATAAAAGCGATTCTTTCTCAAAACCAATATAAAAGCTTGAAAAATTCTATCATTGACTATTATTATTTTGTAAACAAATATAAACAAAAAGGTATTAAATATGTTTCTCCCTATTATGTTGCACCAGAATTTACTGTAACAGTATTTTTTAACGTTGATGGAGAGGTCTTTAAGTGCAACGAAAACCGTGCGGAGATGGAAAGTTTTTTACTTAGAATTAAAAAGGATGATATATCAGTAGTTTTGGATTTAATTTGGCCATTAGAAATAGTTTTAACAGTAGGATTTCAAAACAATGTTGAAGAAACTGTTACTATAAATAAATTTTTTGACAAAGAACTCGACGATTTTATTTACGAAGAAATTATTTTTGTAAAATGTAATTCAATACCTGGGCTATATGTTTCGAAAGGAGTTACTTTTGAGGAGAATAGATATTATTTCAGTTTAGTAGATTTAATTGAGTTTGAAGCAGAGTTCGAAATTCCATTAGTCATATCAAATGAGAACAGCTCAGACTTCAGATCAACAGATACATTATATGATTTTGAATGTAAATTTGTTTAAAAGCGTAAATACTTGCCTACTGGAGTCAACTATCTAATTGAGGCTACGTTTCCTGATTGAGTGTTTTTTATAACTATTATTAAACCTTTATAGCATCCGAGTAGCTAGATGTAATAGTTGAATGTGAAAAACTGTGATCCGGAACCCCACATAGGTAATAAAGAGGCATGGTCATTAAAACTGATCGTGCCTTTTTTATTCCAAACGAAAGGAGGTGAACCAGTAGAGCAGTAACAACCATTCCCATCAAACCAGTCTGTAACACCAATCCACCATCATCAATCCAAGCACCATCACCAAGAGGTATATCCGTAAAGGCACACGTATGCCTAAAATCACTACAGGAGGATACTTGTATGCATAACACATCATAACCAGCATCTACAGGCAAGAAGGTAACATTAACACAACCAGAGAAAGGCGCATCCCAAGACAGGGACAGCGTCTTTTCTTATTTCTAACCACAAGGAGGTTTACAATGGATGTATATCAGATCGTAACAGATAAAATTATCAACTTGTTGGAACAGGGTACTATACCTTGGAAAAAGCCTTGGGTTTCTGCTAATGGATTTCCCAAGAACCTTATCAGCAACAAAGAGTACAGAGGGATCAATTTGTTTCTGTTAGGTTGCCAGCAGTATAGTTCTCAATATTGGTTGACGTACAAACAGGCCACAGAGAAGAAGGGCTTTATCCGAAAAGGTGAAAAGTCATCTCTGGTTATCTTCTATAAAATGTTCGACAAGCAGAGTGAGGATGAAAAGGACACCGGCAAGATTCCGATGCTCCGATACTATAATCTATTTAATCTGGATCAATGTGAAAATATCCCTTCTCCTACAACAGAAGTTCCCACCTATAAGTTCACTCCTATTGAACGAGCAGAACAGATCATCAAGGACATGCCTAACAGACCACCTATCTCTTATGGAGGTTCCAAAGCTGCATATTCTCCTGTAACTGATTCTATCAAAATTCCGAATGAAGATAGATTCGAGAAGAGTGAAGAGATGTATTCAGTACTCTATCATGAATTAGCACATGCAACAGGCCATCAGTCACGACTTGGCAGGAAGGAGGTAATTGAATATAACAGGTTTGGCTCTGACCCATATGCAAATGAAGAACTGGTAGCTGAATTAACCAGTAGTATGTTGTGTGGTGTTGCAGGTATCAGTAATGAAACAATTGACCTTGCAGCATCATATCTGGATGGATGGCTGTCTGTACTCAAGAAGGATAAACGAATGATCCTGGTAGCAGCAGCCCAAGCTCAAAAGGCAGCAGATTACATCTTGAACAGGAAAGGAGGTGAAGAGGAAGTAACCGAAGACCAAGCAGCATAACCCTACCATTAGTATCCCACCTATCAGCAAATCCTCAGTATCAAATCAAATCCAAATACATACTCATTAAAACCATCACTAAAGTTCCAAATCTGCCCTGTAGCGAGTTTTCTTGGTTTACGAAGGTAAAGTATCGAATCCACTATTTTAATTAAGGGGAAACACTATGGCTCTATTCAAATGTAACTCATGTAACCATGAGTATGAGGACTACTACCCGCCAGATGATACCTGCATCAAGTGCAATAAGGGAACTATCAATATCATTCAATACCATAAGGAGAACACCATGACCGCTATCATTCCAGTAATCAAGCTACACAGCAGACAGGAGGACAATGGAATCCACATTAACAGCCTTATCATGAAGCACAACGGCAACAACTATCACCTTTACGCCAGCACCAAGGACACAATTTACATCTTTCAGGAATCAATAGCCTTGTACGTCCTCAACATCAACAAGATCAACGGAACTATCGGACTCAACGCTTACATGTCACCAGAACCATTCCCTCTTAATTCCTTCTACATGCACAATGTCAAAGAGATCGTAGATGTATTTGGTACTAAATGGCAGCAGCTACCAGCACTGACCGTCACCATGAAACTGATCAACTACCTATGCTGAAAGGGGTAACGCTATGAGATGTGAATACTGCACCAGGAAGTTAGGACAAAGAGAAATTGCACATGGAATCAGGTATGGAACAGCAGATGACAGCACAGATACATTCCTGCCAGATCGTGATTCAGCACCAACAGTTTTATGTCAACCATGTGGTGAAAAGCTACTCTCTATGATCTACCAGAAAATCAATAAGCCAGCCTACCTGTAATACCAATCCAACAATTCCAGTTCACATCACAAGGGCCATCGAGCCCTATTTTTGTATCTAAAAGGAGATAACACCATGACACTGAACACTTTATTCGGCAATGAAGTAACTGCACCACAGAAGATCCAGCTTAAACAGATCAAAGCTGTGTATGAAACCCTTTATGTTTCAGAGGAAGTAACTGGATACCTGCAACCAGGTCAACGATATACAGCACCTCAACAGGTATATGAAACATTCAAGTTTCTCATGCAGGAAACTAAAGAAATGTTTCTATGTCTGCACCTGGATGGTAAAAACAGAATTGTGGCGGTTGACCTTGTAAGTATTGGTTCACTCAATCAGTCAATAGTATGTCCACGCTCTGTATTTCAAACAGCACTACTCTCTAATGCAGCAGCACTGATTCTGATCCATCAGCACCCTTCAGGAGATCCTTCTCCAAGCAGTGAAGATATTGCTATTACAAGGAGACTCAAGGAAGCAGGAGAGATCATTAATTGTAAGGTACTGGATCATATCATTATTGGTAACGGTGAATATCTCAGCTTTGTGGAAAGAGGATTGATATGATAAGGCCAGCATGAAGAAAATATTTCCATTCGCTCGAACTTACTGAACACTCCTGCAAAGCTACCCACCCTGATAAATTCCAAAAATCCAATTAACGTAGGAACTAGATAAAACAGGAGGTTGAAGGCCCCTGCAATATGAAACTTGTATTAAAGGTATACTTGCGGCTGAATTAAATCGGTAATTCTCGTCTAATGGAGGATGTAAGGAATTGAGAGGAAAAGAGCACCACAATATGTAGTCAGATAAGTCTATATGTTGTGGTGCCACCTAACGGGATACCACTGTTACTTTTCGATAAGAATATAAATGTTGGTGGGAACGTTGCTCCAGGCCCACAGGCAATCAAAAACTTTGAGAGTAGCTATGTTGGTGTTAATTGATATGGTTCATTCGTATAGTAATGAGGATGGTAAATTGCAGCTTCAGTGCCATAATCAATAGAATGTTCCTCACGGTTCGGTCTCTCAAGATTCATTTTCATAAAGCCGAAAATAAATCTTTCAAGATCCGAGTCATGAAAACCTTGAATGTGGATTTGTTTGGATTCGTGTCGAGTATGATGGGGTTTTACGGAGCTTGTTTCCGGCAATTTGGTACAATAGTGGTACAACAAAAAAACAAAAGGCCCCTGATCGGTATCAGAAGCCTTCAATTATACTTGTGATTCTAGGTGTTTAAGTGGTGCCCAGGGACGGAATCGAACCGCCGACACGAGGATTTTCAATCCTC
>JBAWXE010000112.1:0-8236 GCA_037144255.1 Bacteroidota bacterium
TAATGGCATTAATGTAGGCACCAACAGCAGCTCTTATTCATATACTCCTGCAAATAATGACCAGATTACTTGCTTGATTACTACACCTACTGGTTGCTATTCTCCAGGTAGTGCTAACAGCAATGTAATTGTAATGACAATTAGCCCAAACATCACCCCGAGCCTTAGTATTGCAACTAATTTTACAACAATATGCTTTGGTTCATCAAGCACATTTAATGCTACTACTAATATTACCGGCGCCACCTACCAGTGGAAAGTAAATGGTTCCAGCGTAGGTACTAATAGTAGCTCCTATACCTACACACCTGTCAATAGTGATATCGTTTCATGTGTCATAACTACACCTGCTTCCGGCTGTTTCACTACTACTACAGCCACCAGCAATGTTATTACAATGACAGTTACTCCATATATTACGCCTACTATTAGTATCTCTACCACTTCCAATACAGTGTGCTTAAGTACAGTTGTAACATTTACAGCTAATACAAATATCACAGGCGGGGCTTTCCAATGGCAAGTAAACGGCGTCAATGCAGGTCCTAATAGCAATACTTATAATTACATTCCTGCAAACGGTGATATTATTACCTGTACAATTACTGCACCTGCAGGTTGCTACTCTCCTGTATCTGTTACTAGCAATAGTATTAATATGGCAGTTTCATCTTCTATAACACCTACAGTAACAGTTACAGGTAACAATGCAATATGCGCTGGCACTTTTACTACTTTTACAGCTGTTACCAATGTCACAGGTGGCACTTATCAGTGGAAAGTCAATAACATTAATGTGGGTACCAATCTTAATACATTTTCTTACAACCCTGCCAATGGCGATGTAATCATTTGTATTATCACTACACCTTCAGGTGGCTGTTATACTGCTTCAAATGCTACTAGCTCACCTGTTACAATTTCTGTGTCACCCAATCAAACACCCACTATCAGCATCACAGGCAATAACCCTATTTGTCTTGGTACCTCTGTTACATTTACAGCTACTTCTAATATCGCAGGCCCTACATATCAATGGACTGTTAATAGCACAAACGTAGGTACAAATGCAAACACATACTCATTCACACCTGCCAATAACGATCAGGTCTCTTGTACCATCACTACACCTGCCGGCTGTTTCTCACCTACTGTTGTTACCAGCAATATAATTACCATGACAGTTGCTCCAGACACTCTAGCTACTATCTCTATTTCAGGTCCGACACTTGCTACCGTAGGTAGCAATGTCATCGTGACTGCTGTTGTAACTAATGCTGGCTCCAATTACCTCATCACTTGGAAAATAAATGGGGTATTCAATTCTTATACTTCCATCCCTTCGTTCAATTTCACAAAATCTGCCGGCCCCGATACTGTTACAGCAACAGTTGCATCTCAGAATCCGGGCTGCTACGATACCTCTCTTGTATCTAATCAACATATCGTACTCGTAGATTTAGGCCTTAGCAATACCTCAGCTAATTATAAAATATCTGTACATCCTAATCCATTCAATGAAACCATTTCAGTTTCAGGTCTTGCTCTTTCCGATAAGCTTTGTATTTACGATATGTTTGGTAGAAAAGTAAGCCCTGAATGGATAGCTACTGATAATAATTCAGAACAATCTTTTCTTATCAACAACCTATCCACCGGCAATTACATACTTACTATTCGTGATAGTCATGGTATCTATAAAGAGAATATTTTGCTGCAAAAACAATAGGATTCTCATAAGGTCTTTCTAAGCCCCTCAAACTAGTCAGGGGCTTTTTAATAGACTTATATCACCCTAAATAAAATATACGTACCTTTACACTAGCACATCATTTTGGCATTTACTTTCCTGCCTTTGTCATTATGATATATATACAAGCATATGAACAATAACAACAACGAATTAAGGTTTGCAGTTCTTATAGATGCAGACAATGTCCCTTCTTCCAATATCAAAGGCATGATGGAAGAAATAGCTAAATATGGCACGCCTACTTTCAAACGCATTTATGCCGACTGGACAAAACCTCACGTCTCTACTTGGAAAACTGTCTTATTGGAGAACGCCATTACTCCTATACAGCAGTACAGCTATACTACAGGCAAAAACTCCAGCGACTCTGCCATGATAATCGATGCAATGGACATTCTGTATTCAGGTCGTGTTGATGGTTTTTGTATCATTTCCAGCGATAGCGATTTTACTCGTCTGGCTCTGCGCCTACGCGAGGCAGGTATGAAAGTAATAGGCATGGGACAACGCAAAACTCCTAGTCCTTTTATTGCCGCCTGCGACAAGTTCATTTATATAGAGATCCTGAATCGTAGTTCTGGCTCTACTAAGGAAGAAGACAAGAAAGAAGAAGAAACCCACGACGATACCATTAAGCAAGTAGACAAAAGCCTCATCAAACAAATTTCTTCTTCTATCAACGATCTGGCCGACGAATCTGGTTGGGCATTTCTGGGCGATGTAGGAAATCTCATTCTCAAAAAAGAACCCGATTTTGATCCTCGTAACTACGGTTTCAAAAAACTGGCTCTACTCATAAAAAGCACTGATGCTTTCGAGATTGATGAAAGACAAACCGAAAAAAGCAATATCAAATTGGTATACATTAAAATAAAACCTGTTCGTACAGAAACCAGAGATAAAAAGAAAACAGGCAAAAGAAATTCATAGAATTTAATATTATCAGTCTTTGCTTTTATATAGGGTCGTTTTAATACAATCTTAACTTATTTTAATATTAAATTTTATACCTTCGCGCAGTATTTAAAAACGCATTATATGACTTGGAATCCGGCCGGAATGATCGAAGAGATGACTTCCACCACTCAGAAACTAATTAAAGGTTACGAAACCCTTCAACAAATTGATGTAGTTGATGTGGCCATTACTCCTAAAGAACTCGTTTGGCAACGTGATAAAGTAAAAATGTTCCATTACAAACGCGAAACTCCTGCTAAATGCAAAATTCCGGTTTTGGTATCTTTCGCTATGCTCAATCGTCATGATGTACTCGATCTGCAACAAGATCGCAGCTTGATGAAAAAACTCTTAGATCTGGGGCTGGATATCTACATCATGGACTGGGGTTATCCTGATAAATCCGATCGTTACCTCACCATGGAAGATTACATCGATGGTTATATGAACGATGCGGTTGATTTCGTTCGCAAAAGTAATGGCGTTAAGAAAATTCACAAAATGGGTATTTGCCAGGCTGGTACTTACTCTATGATATATGCTTCTCTGAATCCCGAGAAATTACAATCGCTTACTACTTATGTAGCGCCATTCGATTTTTCTAGCAATACTTGCATGCTCTATACATGGACCAAATACATCGATGTAGACACAATGGTTGATACTTTGGGTGTAATACCTGGCGAAATGCTGGACAAGGCTTTCGGTCTGTTGAAACCTAGCATGAACATCAGCAAATACTTAGGTCTCATAGATTCTCTGGATGACAAGGAAAAAATGTTAAACTTCCTCCGTATGGAAAGCTGGAAGAGCGATCTTCCTGCCATGAGCGGCGAAATGTATCGTAAGTATATCAAAGACCTGTTCCGCGATAACAAACTTATCAAAGGTACTTTCGAATTAGGTGGTCGTAAAGTAGACCTAAAGAACATGACCGTTCCTTATCTCAATGTGTACGCTACTGATGATAACATCATCCCTAACGAAAGCACATTGCCTATCATGGATGCTATCGGTTCTAAGGACAAGAAACTGTATCCTTTCCCGGGTGGTCACATTGGCGTATTCGTAGGTAGCAAATCTCAAAAAGAGTTAGGCCCTGTAGTTGCTAATTGGGTAATGGAAAAAAGCTAATACATAGCGTATATGATCTCTCCAAAAAGGTGTACTGTTTCAGTACACCTTTTTTTATACACTGCATTTATAGCACATAATTCTCGTTATCTTTACTGCTTATGTTGCATGCTTCCAATTATCCATTTACTATCAATAAAGTACAACTTTCCAACGGCAGTCATCTGGCATATATAGACGAGGGCACCGGCCCTGAAACCCTCTTATTCATACACGGTCTGGCTACCTATGGTTTCAGCTGGCAAAAGAATATCGAGACCCTCAAGAAGCACTACCGCTGCATAGCTATAGACTTGCCCGGCAATGGCTTTTCCGACAGGGGTGATTTCTCTTACTCTATCAATTTCTTTGCTGTCTGCATATTTGATTTTATTAAAAAAACAGGGCTCAAAAATGTAAATCTCGTAGGGCACTCTATGGGTGGCCAAATAGCCATGACCATCCTGCTCAACGAACCTACTGCTGCTAAGAAATTAGTACTATGTGCCACTGCCGGTTTCGAAACTTTCAATACTTTCGAACGCAACATATACCACAGCAGCATCAATTTCTTCGATATGTTCTCCAGCGACGAGAACAGTCTGCGCAAAACCATACGCAGCAGTTTTTACAATTACCCTACTCAGGCCGATGAGATGATAGACGAACTGGCCGACCTCATAAAAACATACCCCAGCAAGGAATATCACAATATGATAGAGGCTTGTATAAAGGGTATGCTCAGCGAGCCTGTATTTGAAAAACTAGGCCAAATACAACAACCCACACTGGTCATGTATGGCGAACGCGATGCACTCATACCCAATCGTCTGCTTCACCCTACCACCACCCGCAGCATTGCCGAACAAGGCATTAAGAAAATGCCACATGCCAAACTGGAAATGGTATCGCAATGTGGCCACTTCCTACAATGGGAAAAAGCTGAAACTATAAACCGACTCATACACCACTTTATAGGATAATATTTTTCATATACCTACAAATATATTTGTTAGCCCCTACCCCTATTTCGTATATTTACATCAAATCAAGGTCCGCTCTACTACCTTTGTAAATGACCTTTAAAAATTTACAATTCGTTCTTCATATTGCAAAATATTCATCGATAACAAACCGGTAAACAATCGGAAATCCATCAGTAAAGAATCGGTAATTTTTCGGAAACTATTCGGTAAAAACCGGAAACCCATCAAGGCCTTCATTTCGACCAGAGAGAGAAATATCCTGAACATTTGCAAGTAGCCTATGTAACCCAAATGCGACCCTCAAAAATAAATTAAATAGATTCGGGGAGTCCCGAACTCGTTTCAGGGTAACCCTGTACAACCTACAACTCATATATTATCAACCATTTAAATTTTTACAGCACATAAAAAAAATCAAGAAAATGTAACCTTAGCCTCACCAAGGCCCTTTTGTCTCAATTTGTGAGTCATCTTCCGCACAAAATGCTACATAGGCAGTAGCCTAAATAGGCATAAGTACAAGTAGTCTACACAAACAATTCATTATCAGCACCTTAATGCTATATCTATGCAGTATCGTTAAGGATGAGAAAATAGTCAATATTTTTCATGCTATTTCGTGGAAATTGATCTTTTGGGTGTACCTTTACCAACCATCCAATATTTTGACGGCAATGAACAAGCAACATGTAAAAGATTACGTATACGCTGAAAAAGAAGCACATTCACCTCACAAAACCAAAGTGGTGATGAAAAATGGCAAAAGCCATATGGGCACTTTTGTAAGAAATGCAAAGTCTGATGCTATGCACAGGGAAAATAAATGGACATTCAAAACACTCCAAACATTGGTATTGACACTGGACGGAGAAGATATAGACAGGATCACAGACCTGAAAGCAACCAGCGCATTAGCTTAATAATTTCTTATTAGTATTTACTGTATTCCATCTAATGTTTAGGGCAATGTATTTTTTACAATTGCTCTACAGCACTTAATAACTTTTCAAATGTCAGCGGCTTAGTGATGTAACCATGTATGGGATACTTCTTAGATGTTTCCATATCATGACGGTCAATCGATGATGTTAACATAACAATTTTGATATCCTTACCTCTGGTATCTATTTTCTGAAAAGCATCCAAAAATTCAAAACCATCCATGATAGGCATATTGATATCCAGCAAAATAAAATCCGGGCAATCAACAATGTCATTCCCTTCATCTATAGAACTCACTATGTAATCTATGGCTTCTTTGCCATTCCAGGTCACATGCACTTTTTCGGTGAGGTTGGTCTTGCTTAGTATACGCTCACTGATCAGGTTACTCGTACTATCATCGTCTACTAAAAGGGTAAAAGAAAATTTCATATTCTTACTGATAATTAATTACAATATGTTTCGATCCCGCACAATAGCCAATCGTATTCCCATTTAAATAAGGCCCTTATGTAAAATTATTTCTTATAGACCATAAAAACTACATTGTAGTAGTTAATGATTGGTAATGATCGTTAATTTATGTTAATCGCATATGTACTGAGATATCAGAACAAATTGCCTAATATGCCCATTGCTAGCGTGGAAAAGACTAGAACAAAGTAAAATAAGTAGTTTACCAAATTGCTGAATTTAAGGTATCTTTTCTCATGACGACTGAAAGTGTTGGTAATAGTAGAACGAGAATATGGCACCATGGATTTGATAATGATACGCGGCAATTCACTCTTTAACCCGAAAGCTATAACACCCACCAATTTAACAAGGAAATATATAGCTATAATAGCAATAATAATTTGGTACCAGTGCCTTATAATAAAATGAGGAATCATAGATCGGTAATTCAAATATAGTTCTAACAGTTACTAAAAAAGAAAATGATTTATTTATATTCATTTTTTACAGTAATGAAACTAATTACACATTAAATATCACACTCTAATTAAAACAATTGAATTTGTAAAAATGTTGAAAAATGAATAGCATTATAATTCATAAGAAAAATCAACAATAATATTTAGCCTTCTGTTCTGTTAATGTAACTTCATGCCCTGTATGAGAACCATAATTATTTTACTGCTTAGCTTCATATGCATGCCTATTTTAGAGGCGCAGGAAAATAATAATACCAATACCAATATACTCAGAGCCAATACAGATACGGCCAACAATGGCAAACTATTCAGTAATAGAAATGTATTTTGGTTCACACCGGTAAGCAGGAATACTGAGATAAAGGGAATAGCACTTGGATTGATGGCAACACCACTGCAAGAGCATGATCAACTGAAGATCAAAGGATTAAACATAACCATCGACCCCTTTGTATCTGTTGCCAGTTTCTATACATTTTTTGGTTCATTTTTCACACCATTCATTCCAGCCAAATATGATATAGCAGGCTATATAGGAAACCCTCATATTTTTATGAGGAAATCCAGTTCCTATGCTACTATTATACATGGTATGAGTATAGGTACCGGCAATTATGGAGCTCAGATGCAGGGATTCTCAATCAATGCCTTCAATTCATTAAATAATGAAATGGATGGACTGGAGATCACTACCATTATGAATATGCACTATAGCTTTAAGGGTATGATCATTGCACTGTTCAGAAACAAGACCACTACCGGCAATGGGGTACAAATAGGGCTCATCAACAATTGTAAAGAAGGGCGTATAATACAAATAGGTCTTATCAATAAAATAGGAAAACGAATTCTACCTATCTTTAATTGTAGTCTCAAAAAACAGAAGAATATTCCTGCAAAGGAGTTAATAAAACCTAAAAAGCCAACAACCATAAAATCTTCCAAACACAAATAAGCCATCGGTACAGCATGAGGATATTCAATATTATACTGTTCTTATTAATTGCATTTAGTTATCCGGTACAGGCTCAGGACTACTATGAGATACAAGTATATGGATCAGAAACTGTTGAGAAACATTATACTATGTTAGAACTCCATAGCAATTATACTTTAGATGGAGAAAAGAATACAGTCAATGAAGTATTACCTACACATCATATTTTCCATGAGACCATAGAGATCACACATGGTTTTACCAATTGGTTTGAAACTGGTTTCTACATTTTTACAGCTATAGGTAGCGATAACAGAACTAATTATGTTGGAAGTCATATAAGGCCTAGAATAAGAATACCTGAAAGTTGGAAATGGCCGGTAGGATTAAGTCTGTCAGGAGAAATTGGTTATCAGAAAAGAGATTATTCTGAAGACGACTGGACATTAGAGATAAGACCTATCATTGACAAACAAATAAAGAAATTTTACTTGGCATTTAATCCTACTTTAGATAAATCCTTGCATGGACTGAATCAAAAAGAAAATTTTGTCTTTTCTCCCAACTTTAAGGTCAGTTACGCTATTACAAAAAAAATAATTCCGGGTTTGGA
>JBAWXE010000113.1:0-8091 GCA_037144255.1 Bacteroidota bacterium
ATCCTGAATTGCGTATTCTTAACATTACTTGCTAAATTTCCATACAGATAATTTTTAACATATATTGTTGCTTTTGTAAATTCATTTAGTAATTGAGCATTTGAATGCGTATACAAGAATAAAAATACTATCACTACTGTATATCGGGACATTTTATTCACTTTTGGATAGTTAAGGTTTTTTGCTCGCCGCTGTTGGTGCTCTTCACCTACAGCCATTATGAAAATACAACAATCTCCATATACCTTGTTACTATTTCCACCTACGGTTGGTTATTTTCCTTGTCCATTTTAGCCACAGTGATATCAAACACTTAAAGCTCTTTAAAAATTCGTTTAATTTCCCGTACAGGCATTCCAAATATCAACACACTGCATATCGGGTGAAAGCCAACCATATAATGCGTCCTCACGCTTTTCATCAATGACAATTTGCAACCATAGCTGATTATGAATGAAGGCTACTTTGCTAATTAAAAAAGGCTTGGCCAACTTGTTTGCATCAATATATATCTTGTTAGAGGCGATCTCTGGGTCTGAATAAGCAAATGGTGTAACAGAATGCTTTCTAGCATAATAGATACCAATATCTCCATACTTTATCCAGCCCGACAGAACATGTTTCCCATCGTGTCCGGCATCTATAGTATACTTCACTTTCACTTTGATCCTACCCTCAAATGTTCTATCAAAATTAAAGATGTAATATTTGTCCTTAAACTCATTATTCTTAACAATACAGTCCGCTTTTGAGCATGTACTATCGGTATATACAGCACATTTATGATCGTTCAACAGAAATGCATTACCATCAAACCCTTTTTCCTGAGCTTGAATCACCCCACACGAAATGAAAAGAAACTGCACCACTAATATCATTTGATACATCATTGACTCTTACCCCTTTTAATGAAAATACAACAAACTCCACATACCATCACACAAGAAAGCCGGAAAATATATTTCCGGCTTTCTTTTTTCCAACACGAGTTGGCTTTCTCTCCGGTTGCGACCCCGGCACGTCTCACATCACAAGTTCTTATCCTTATTAGGCATACCCTATCACATACATATCTGTTATGGGCACTTCCAGTTTCTGTGCTAGATATTTTTTCAATTCCTGATTGTCATGAAATGCTACATTCACATCTACCAGATGCGACAGGTCATTCCCTCTTAGGTCTCTTACTGTCTGTACCTTAAAATCACCTCCTACATGGCTGTTGGTATACACTTTGTTTACTTCTAAGATCGGCATGGCAATTAATTTTTATGAACAAATTGGAAATGGCTGCCCGCCCTCATACACCATATCTCTTTTCCGTCGGGCAGCCATCTGCATACTACCAATTCATAAACCGTGCCAAACTTAAAAGCCCCGCACCAAAATCAGGCGCAGGGCTTTTATATTTTTTATTGTAATCCTTATTTCCTTCTACCAAACAGTCTCAGCAGCATCAGGAACAGATTGATAAAGTCCAGATACAATCTCAGCGCACCCATTATGGCTGTCTTCTGTGTATCCTCTGCCGATGTGCCTTCGTATTCCATACCTGCACCTATGCGTTTCAGCACTTGTACATCATAGGCAGTCAAGCCTGTAAAGGCCAGCACACCTACTATACTGATAATGTATTCCAGACCCGAACTGTGTAAGAACATATTAATGATACCTGAGATAATGATACCAATCACACCCATCATCATGATACGTCCAAAACTTGTAAGGTCTTGTGTGGTAGTATAACCCATGATAGCCATAATACCAAACATACCTGCTGCCGATGCAAAGCATCCCATTACAGATCCGCTGGTATAAGCCAGTAATATAAAACTAAGACTGATACCCGTTACAGCTGCATACAGCATGAACAGTAAAATAAGTACCGATGATGAGAACCTGCTGAAACCTGCACTCATAGCCAGTACAAATCCTATAGGTGCAAACATGGTAATATATCCCAGTCCGCTCAGCCCTCTGCCTGTTTCATTGATCAGGTAGGCCATCAGCGATGGTGTACTGGCAAAAAGGAATGCACTGAATGTGGATATAGCTAATGCCGCAAACATCCATAAGAATACTCTGGCAAAAAAGGTCTTGGCTACAGCACCTGTATGTTGCTTGCTTTCCAATACCGTGTAATTGCTAAAGGGTTGTTGATTGTTTTGATCCATTGTAAAATAATTGTTTGAGTAAATTTACATAGTATCTGTCAATTCCCATCATTACATTTTCTTAAAAAAACAGGCAAAATCCCCTATCCTCCCCCATTCAGCTTCCTTTTTAACATTTCTAATACTTTAGGCTCCCGCTTCCGCTATAAAATCCATAATATGACCCTGCCTTTGTGTAGCTTTAGCCCCATAATATATACCGCATGAAAAAGCTTTTCGCATTAAGTATACTCTTCCTTAGCTGCACTTCTCATGCCCAAAAATCGGGGTATAAGCTCAGCAATACTTTCCACATACAGAGTGCCGGTGGTTGGGACTATCTCGCTGCCAATCCCGCTACGCATAAGCTATATGTGTCTCATGGCACACAAGTAAACATCCTCGATCAAAAAACAGGAGACTCTCTTGGTGTAATCCTCAATACTCCCGGCGTGCATGGTATCGCTTTTGTAGATGCTGTTAAGAAAGGCTACATCAGCAATGGACGTAGCAATAATCTTACTGTGTTCGATTACACTACCGATCAGGTTACCACCCAGATAGCCACGGGCCAGAATCCCGATGCTATCATGTACGATGCTTTCTCTAAGATGATATATGTATGTAATGGTCGTAGTAATGACCTCACAGTTATCAACCCTATTGATAATAAAGTAACTGCTACTATTGCTCTGGGTGGTAAACCCGAAACTGCCGTATCAGACAATGCCGGCAAACTCTTTATCAATATAGAGGACAAGAACGAGGTAGTAGTAGTAGATACTAAGTCTATGAAAGTACTGTCTCATTGGCCTTTAGGTGCTGGATCTCCTACAGGTCTTTGCATAGATACTAAGACACACCGTCTCTTTGTCGGCTGCGAAAAAACATTGGTAGTTATGAACTCCTCTAATGGCAAAGTAGTTAAGACCATACCTATTGGCGATGGTTGCGATGGCACTGCTTTCGATCCGGCAACCAATCTCATATTCGCTTCTAATGGCGAGGGCACTCTCAGTATCATTAAAGAACTCTCTGCCGATAAATACGAGAAACTGGAAGACCTGCCAACTAAGCAAGGTGCTCGCACCATCTTCTTAGACGAGGCTTCACACAATGTCTATCTCCCCGCCGCCGAATACGAACCCCAAACCGATGTCACCCAACGTAGTAGACCTAAAATGATACCCGGCACTTTCCGGATTCTGGTACTCACTAAATAACAGTATTTTTGCACAAGATGAAAAAAGCATTTACCATATTCTTTCTTACATTTTACTCTTTGGGCACACTCTTGTTCCCCATGGGCGATCTGTCGTATATGGTCGATCTGCCTAAGATGTTTCATCATTGCCAGCAAGAAGATAATGATATGGATGTTTGCGATTTCGTTTTCGAACATCTATTGAATACCGACGACATCATCGGCAACCACGATACTGATAAAAGAGAACAAGACAAACCACATACGCCTTGCTTCAGCCATGTGGCCTCACAGGTATTAGTTGCCGTCAACGACCCAATAGTATTGCAAGTACACACTCCTCGTCTTGTTAAAGACAGAAAGACTTATGCTATGCTGCAAGATTCTTTTGCAGGCTCTAGTCATCTATCTCAGGTCTTCCGCCCTCCTATAATTGCTTGATATAATTCTGTGTTCATCACTGCAAAATCATATTGCAGTGTCTTTACTATGCAACAATATTTATTCATCATTCAATTATTTCAATAATGAGATCATTCATCATATTATTATGTGCTGTAGTATTATATACTACCTCTGTCTCTGCTCAAAAAGCAATAGACATTCCAATATCTGTAAAAGGTGCCTTCGCCTCAGAATATGCTAAAGCCACCAAAGTAAAATGGGAAATGGAAGATGGCAACTACGAGGCCTCTTTTACTAACAATGGCCAACAAATGTCTGTGGTCTATAATAACACAGGTCAGATGCAGGAAGTAGAAGTGCCTATTGCCATTACAGCCCTCCCCGCTGCTGCTAAAAAATTTGCAGAATCTAAAGGCCATATCAAAGATGCCTCTAAGATCACACTCTCAGACAAGACTGTTCATTTTGAAGCCGAAGTAAATGGCAAAGACATTATTTTTGATGAAAAAGGCAATGTCATTAAGGGTAAATAATTATTTTCATTAACAGATGCATATTCATAATTATTATATATAACACTTTGCATATCATCTGTATGCTTGCAAAACAACCAAACAATGCGATACCTCTTTTCAATAATACTTACCCTCTTTGCCTTACAAGTGCAGGCGCAGTATACATTCAGTATGCACATTACCGATGCCCAAACACATCAGCCATTAGTGGGTGCTATAGTCAACGAAAAACTCATAGCTGCCTCTACAGACGATAATGGTATAGTAAACCTCACTAATCTCAGTGCCGGCAAACATACCTTCATACTCATGTATACGGGCTATACTACCGATAGTATCACCGTCACACTGCCTGATAACAAGTTACATGAAGCTACCCTTTCTTCCAGCGACAAAGGACTGGAGGAGGTCACTATTGTTTCTTCTACCCGTACTAATGAGCGTATGGAAAATGCCCCGGTAAAAGTAGAAGTACTGGGCCTGGAAGAAATGAGCGAAGAGAATACCATCAAACCCGGTAACATAGGTAGTCTCTTAGGCGATGTCAGCGGTGTGCAGATACAACAATCTTCTGCTGTCTCCGGCAATTCCAATGTACGCATACAGGGCCTTGATGGTCGCTATACACAAATAGTAAGAGATGGTATGCCTCTGTTCGACGGCTTCTCCGGTGGCTTTGGCATTCTGCAGATACCACCTCTCGATCTTAAGCAGATAGAGTTCATCAAAGGCTCTGCATCTACACTCTATGGTGGTGGCGCCATTGGTGGTTTCATCAATCTCATTTCCAAACGCCCTACCGAAACTCAGGAAGGTAGTTTCACTTTCAATCATTCTACACTTACAGAGAGCAATGTCAATACTTACTTTGCCAAACGTTATCACAAGTTCGGTTACACACTCTTCATAGGTGCCACTCATCAGGATGCGGTAGATGTAGACAAGGATGGCTTCTCTGATGTTCCCAAACTCGATGCATTCATATTTCACCCGCGCTTGTTCTTTTACCCCAGCGATAAGACCACCATCATAGCGGGTTACTCAGGCGCATTCGAACATCGTTTAGGTGGCGATATGCAGGTAGTAGAACACACTACCGATTCTTCTCACCACTTCTTTGAGGAAGACCAAACACAACGCCATACGGGTGAATTCATTATAGAGCACGAACTCTCCGGCTATAAGAAACTCTACTTCAAATCAAGTGTCAGCTCCTTCACCCGTGATATTCATTCTTATATGATGAACATCAAAGGCGATCAGCTCAACTATTACTCAGAGCTCTCCCTCTTCATTCCACAAGGTAAGAACAGCTTCGTTTGTGGCCTCAATGCTGTAGGCGATCAGTTTCACAAACAGCATACCGACTCTGTCATTGCTCTACCCGATTTCCACAACAATACTATTGGCTTCTTTGCACAGTATACTGCTCACCTGCCTTATGATATCACACTGGAATCAGGCCTCCGTTCCGATCTGCACGATCAGTATGGTAATTTCCTATTACCACGTATCGCACTCTTTCATCGCTTCAACGATGCATGGGCCACTCGCATGGGTATAGGTATGGGCTACAAGACACCTAACCTACTGGTTGTGCAAAATGTAGAGTACCCTATTCAGTATATTCAACCCTTGCTGCCCGGCATCAAAGCCGAACAATCTATAGGCTACAACATAGAGGGCAATTACAAAAAGGAATTCAGTTCAGAGTCCAGCTTCTTTATCAATGTAGCCTTATTCCTCACTCAGATATCCGACCCTATAGTAGCTACTCAGTATGCCGATAAACGTGTGTTCTTTAGCAATTACACGGGCGATGTCTCCACAGAAGGTACAGATATGTATGTGAAGATGAAAGTGAAAGGCGTAGAGATATATGCAGGTTATACTTACACCAATGCTGTACGTGGCTATCTCAGCCGCGATCAGTATATGCCGCTTACCCCTCGCAACAAAATCGCCTTTACTGCCCTCAAAGAGGTGGAAGCTAAGTGGCGTTTCGGTATAGAAGGTTCCTACACTGGTCCTCAATACCGCGATGGCGACTCCAATACCCCCGGCTACTTCTTTATGGCTGCTATGATACAACGCAAGTTCGGCGAGGCCATTTCCATAGTGCTCAATGTAGAGAACCTCTTAGATTATCGCCAAAGCACATATGAGACCCTCTATACCGGCTCTCGCCTCAATCCCGATTTCAAGCCTCTTTGGGCTTCTATCGAAGGCCGCGTAGCCAATGTATCCCTTGTTATCAAGCCTTTTGCCAAAAAAGCCAAAAAGGATAAGGATTAAGCTATATGTGATACAAATAGTATGCTTTTTATAACCAAAATCATACAAATTTGTGTCTAACTATTTTATCTTTGGAAGCCTCCGCTAGCGGGGGCTTCATTATCATATAACTAACAACATAAAGTATATTTTTCATGGCAAAGATCAAAGTAGCAAATCCTGTAGTGGAGTTGGATGGCGACGAAATGACGCGCATCATCTGGAAATTCATTAAAGACAAACTCATTCTTCCTTACCTCGATGTAGATATCAAATACTACGATCTGGGTGTAGAGTATCGCGATCAGACCAACGATCAGGTTACCATCGATTCTGCTAACGCTATCCGTCAGTATGGTGTAGGTATCAAATGTGCTACCATCACTCCCGATGAGGCTCGTGTTACTGAGTTCAAACTCAAACAAATGTGGAAGAGCCCTAACGGTACTATCCGCAACATTCTGGATGGCACTGTGTTCCGCGAACCTATCGTTATCAAGAACATCCCTCGTCTGGTACCCAACTGGACAGCTCCTATCTGCATAGGTCGTCACGCTTTCGGCGATCAGTATCGCGCTACCGATTTCGTAGTAAAAGGCAAGGGCAAACTCACTATCAAATTCGAAGGTGAAGATGGTAACACCATCGAGCACGAAGTATACAATTTCAAAGGCGATGGTGTTGCTATGGCCATGTACAATACCGATGAGTCTATCATAGGCTTTGCTCGTGCATGCTTCAATATGGCACTGCAAAAGAAATGGCCACTCTACCTTTCTACCAAAAACACCATCCTCAAAAAATACGATGGCCGTTTCAAAGACATCTTTGAAGACATCTACCAAAAAGAATTCAAGGCTGAATTCGAAAAGAACAAGATGGAATACGAACACCGTCTGATAGACGACATGGTAGCCAGCGCTCTCAAATGGCATGGCAATTTCGTATGGGCTTGTAAGAACTACGATGGCGATGTACAAAGCGATACAGTGGCTCAGGGCTTCGGCTCTCTGGGTCTTATGACCTCAGTGCTCATCACCCCCGATGGTAAGACCATGGAGGCAGAGGCTGCACACGGTACCGTTACACGTCACTACCGCGAGTATCAGAAAGGCAATCCTACTTCTACCAATCCTATTGCTTCTATCTTCGCTTGGACACGCGGTCTCGCTTTCCGTGGCAAACTGGACAACAATCAGGAGCTCATCAATTTCTGTACCGCACTCGAAGAAGTATGTATAGAAACTGTAGAAGAAGGCAAGATGACCAAAGATCTGGCTGTATGTATCTATGGCAATAAAGTAAATCACGGAGAGCATTACCTCTATACCGATGAATTCCTGGATGCACTAGATAGCAACCTGAAGAAAAAACTAGGTAAATAATCCCAACATTATACCCTTCAAAAAACACCGGCTCTGTCGGTGTTTTTTTTTGCCCATCAAGGCCGTCATATCGAACGGAGAGAGATATCTCCTGAGCCTATGCAATGGGATGTCTTATAGCTTTTGTAGTATATATCAATTAATATTTTTTGCAT
>JBAWXE010000114.1:0-8032 GCA_037144255.1 Bacteroidota bacterium
ATTGTAACCTTTGAAATAAATACTAAACACAAGACGATAAGAATTCCCGTCCCCCGGCCCTTCTACCGACATTGCGGCCCCCGAGCCGCAATCTGACCCTCAAAAAATAAAAAACATACTCGGGGAATCCCGAACTCGTTTCGGGACCCCTTTTGTTGCCTCAGCAACGCTACCTTTTTTGGCGAAGCAAAAGAAAAGTAGGAAAATGTTGGACACGGAATAAGAGTAGTGTAACCCTAATGCGACCCTCAAAAAAAATAAACAGATATGGGGAGTCCCGAACTCGTTTCGGGGTAACTTTTGAATTCTCACAACACGCTCATTTTCAATCACATCACACAATGATGTAACCACAAAAAAAAATGCAGCTAGTGTAACCTTTCAGCCACTATCTGCAATCATAATAATTATCTTGTTTTCTTTACCTCACCAGGGTCACATCACCGGTTATACGTTTTGGTTTCCCAAAACGATCTATAAGGTCTATTACCCAGAAATAGGTATCTAGGTCGCAATCCGTACTGTTAAAACGCCCATCCCATCCTCTTGAAAAATCGGTAGACTCAAATACCATTTGCCCCCAGCGGTTGAACACTCTGAAATAATTATTGCCCTTATACCCCACAGCAAATGGCCTGAAAACATCATTCAGCCCATCTCCATTAGGCGAGAATGCCGATGGTACAAATATCTCCGACTGACCTATCACCCATACATGAATACTATCATACCCCGTACACTGATTCAAACTCGTAATATGCACTCTGTAAGAGTATCTACCCGTATCAGGATAATATCCCACCGGATTATAGATATTGGTATCATTCAAATTATCTCCCGGCGACCATGTATACGTATACCCACCCGATGCATCAAAATAGATACGCTCTCCTTTTACTATTATGGTATCATTACCCGCAAAAGGTTTGAACATATCCACAGGTATCAATTTCTTTACCGTATCTATACAGCCCTTTACGGTCTCAGATATCAGTGTTACATAGTAATTACCACCTACCGAATAGCTATGCGTTGGGTCTTGCAAATTAGAGAAAGTACTATCACCAAAATTCCAGGCCCATTTGTTCACAGGCTTATATGTAGCTTCAGATAGATCATTGAATTGTATGGAAGCATTAGGACATAGTAAACCACTATCTGTAAAATCAGCCTTGAATGTGGGATATATCTTTACAAATCTGCTGATACTATCAGGGCAGGTACTGCCTCTATTTACTACCAGTTTTACTATATATACTCCCGTATCTGGATATGTAAAAGTGGGTTCAAATTCACTGGATGTATCATTCGGTTGGTCCGCTACTCCAAAATCCCAATGATAAGCAAATCCACCTTTACTCGTATTTTCAAAATGTACTGTATAACCCTTACACTCAACTATATAAGTATTATACTGATCAGAATATTGAGGTATGTCTGCCACCACTGCTTTAGAACAATTAGTGACCACAAACTGAAACTCACGCCTTACTGTATTGATCATCACATGGTTACGCCACTCATGGCAACAAACAGTAACTACAAAACGCCCCAGCAGATTTGGCGTACCAGTGATCATACCCGATGTGGGGTCTATTTGCACCAAAGGGCTACCCTCCATAGGTATCAGATACGAGTATGGCGACCTATACAAAATACTAGGATAACTCAACGAATTAGGAAATGGTTTTACACTATCAATATTACCACCACCATAGGTTTGGCATAATTCATAACTCAATGAATCTCCATCCATATCTGTGGCACTATGATCATATACCAATGGGTTATTGATACAGATGATCTGAGGTGGATAGTTTTTAAAAACAGCACTGTTATTATAAGCATCCGCAGGTATCGTACAATCATATGTTACCCCTTGCTGGCTGGGGTTGATGATATTCAAAATGCTGGCATTCCTACAGCAACGCTGATATACTACTCTATAACCTTTTTGATTTTTGCGCAGCGTTTCTGTAAATACAAAACTTGTCTTTTGTAGACATAGTTGCGGTGGGTTTTTAACACAGGAGTTATTGAAATTTGGAGGCACTATAGATACACTATTCTCTTCCTTAGTATATGAACTATAGGTATAAGGTGCAATAGAATCATCCAGATTGAATATGGAAATAATAGCCGGATTATCTTGTGCTATGGCAGCCGGCAATCCTGTAAGACAGTCCTGATAAATAGTAACTGTTATCTGGTAGATATTATTACCTTGAAAATCCTGGCTTTGATACTTATAGGTTATCTCTCCACCAACAATATGCGTAGCCCTAGCCTGAAATTGCAGACATAACAAACACATTGTCAATAATATTAATAGCCTATTCCTCATTTACTAATTTGTACTAAATATACGTTTATAGCAATATTCGCTAAACACAGCAATGTCATTTTTCAATTGAGTGGGGTTTTCCAGCATACTCATATGGCCGCTTTCAATATAGAAAGATACGAAATTTATCTCATTTAAATGACTTTGCTCTAAAGCCTTCATATATGGTATTATATTATCCTTTTTACCCATTATCCATTGAATAGGAAATTTGCTCATTCTTAATACATTCACCTTGTTTGACCTCTCTCTCATAGCAAAGTAAAATGCGATCATACTTTTAACATCTAATTGCAGGCCTCTGTTCACTTGCTCTGCAATAACATCAGGATGAGCCAAACAAAATGAGGCTGCAAATAAGCCGGGTATCATTTGGCGCACAAAGGGGTCCTTACCCCCTTTACGCAATAGCTCAATGGATTTTAGGCGCAGTTCTTTCTTCTCCTCAGAGTCCTCTAAAGCTGTAGAATGTACTAAGGAAAGGCCCCGAAGCATAGTACCATACTTATCTGCAAATGCTAAAGCTATATAGCCACCCATAGAGTGCCCAAATAGTATGGTCTCTCTGATACCTTCATGATCTAGTATCAGTTTAACACTATCAGCTAGTTGTTCCATACTTACCTTTTCGCCGCTAAATGTGCTGGCACCACTACCGGGTATATCAGGCACAATAACTGTAAATGAGGCAGCAAGGTCTGTCCATACTTGCTGCCAAAGCTCTCCATTGGCAGGGAACCCATGTAGCAGTACTATGCTGGGACCGCTACCTACCTTACGGTAGCCTAGTTGCGGAAACTGAGCTGTATGTATAGTTATCTGTTCCATGCTTATGCAGCTGCTGAGCTACGTTTATAGGCCATTCCGTGTATACAAAGCAGACTTAGCAACAAAGGCCATATCTCTAACAACGGTAATTCCTGCACTTTGAATATGTGCAATAACAATGATAATATGATGAGCCCTATTGCCAGCGATGCATAACGTTCCTTCCTTTTGACAAATAAAGCGATCAAATTGGTTGGTAAAGCCCACAAAATATTTAGATTATTTTGGCAAGCCTGATGGTCTGTTCCTACCCACATGAACAACATCAGTATACCCAATAGACCTGTTACCAGCATCACCAGCACCGTCATCACCTTACCCAATACATGCAATGGCTTGTAGAACAAACCCAATATTGTAAGTAGCAATACAGCCAGCATTACATATATAGGCTCGTTAGTACCGGCAGGCTCTGTAGCTTTGCCTTGCAGTATAACCGTAGCTACAGCAGATACTTTTGTGCCATTGACAGTAGAACCGCCTACACCATCTCGCAGATAATCAGGAAGGAACATGATATCCTCACTGGTCATTACTTTATCAATCTTCTTACCCAATAAGAGATTGACCCCTACACGCTCCCAGTGTTTACGATAGAAATATTGATTGATGATATTGCGAAAAGTAAGCGGTCTGTCTTTTGATACTGTAGCTGCAAAATGAAAATCCTTACCCAGTACACGAGGAAATATATCACGAATTCGAGTAGCACAATTATCAAAGAAGAAATCGTATTTGTAGTTTCGGTTTTGTGGTAGTGCATTCTCTCTGAGGAATGTATACACTTCCTGCTTTTGAGTACCGGAGAGTAGCAATAATTGTTCCTCCACCTTGCGTTGGGCCATCACATACTCTTGCATAAAACCCTGATATGAGTCCATGGATACATAATATAGCAGCTTGCCACGCATGAAATTGATCTCGAAATCTTTATCAAAGCCGTCGAAAGTGCCATAATTATATACCACATCAAGATGGCGGACACTATCTACTATGCGTACACCTGTATGTCCAAAGGTTTCCCATATCTCATCACCTACACCACAGGTAAGTAAGCTGACACGTATATGGCTGCTATCCGGCTGAGCCTGAGAAGCTACAGCTGTAAACATACAGAGCAGCATCAGAGTGAGTTTCTTAATCATCGCACTAAAATAAGAAAAGGCTACCTGATACAGGCAGCCTTTCACGATTTATTAATATCAATTATTTAAATCCTATCCTTTTTGTACCTCGGCAGAGAATACTGTACCCAGATATTCACGGTTCAAGCGGGCGATATTCTCTAAAGAGATGCCTTTAGGACATTCCGCTTCGCAAGCACCCACATTAGTACAGCTACCAAAACCTTCTTTATCCATCTGATGTACCATGCTGAAAGCACGAGTCTTACGCTCAGGATCGCCTTGTGGTAATAATGCCAAGTGAGTAACTTTTGCAGACACGAAGAGCATAGCTGAAGCATTAGGGCAAGCAGCGACACAAGCACCACAACCAATACAAGCAGCAGCAGCGAAAGATTCATCGGCTTTTTGCTTTTCGATAGGCAGTGCATTTGCATCTACAGCATTACCTGTATTGACAGAAATATAACCACCCGCTTGTATGATACGATCGAAAGCGGTACGGTCTACTACTAGATCCTTAATAACCGGGAAAGCATTTGCACGCCAAGGTTCTACTACGATAGTATCACCATCTTTGTACTCGCGCATGTGCAACTGGCAAGTAGTAGTTTGATGCCAAGGGCCATGTGCACGACCATTGATATACATGCTACACATACCACAGATACCCTCGCGGCAATCGTGATCGAAAGCTATAGGTTCTTTACCTTCTGCTATAAGTTGCTCATTCAGCACGTCGAACATTTCTAGGAAAGACATTTCAGAAGAAATACCTTTTACCGGATAAGTTTCGAAACGACCTTTTTCGTTAGCATTTTTTTGCTTCCAAATCTTGAGCGTTAAATTCATTGTATAATGTTCCATACCGTTTATTTGTCGATTGGGCTAATTATTTATAAGAACGTTGACTAGGGTGAACTACTTCGTAAATCAGATCTTCTTTATGTAATTCGAATTGGCTATCAGCTTTGTATTCCCAAGCAGCCACGTACATGTATTTATCATCCTGACGCAGTGTTTCACCATCTTCTGTTTGATACTCTTCGCGGAAGTGACCACCACAACTTTCGTTGCGGTTAAGTGCATCCATACACATCAGTTCGCCCAGTTCGATAAAGTCGGCCACACGACCAGCTTTATCTAATTCAGGATTGAACTCATTGATATCGCCAGGAATACGAACATTACTCCAGAATTCTTTCTTGAGCGCGCGTATCTCTTCTATTGCTTGTTTCAGTCCTTGTTCGTTACGAGCCATACCGCATTTGTCCCACATGATCTTACCCAGACGCTTATGGAAGCTCTCTACACTCTCTGTACCTTTGATACTCATAAGACGTTGAATACGATCATTCACCTCTTTTTCAGCAGCTGCAAAAGCTGGATGATCGGTAGGTATAGCTTTGGTGCTGATATCGTCAGCTAAGCGATTACCCATAGTATAAGGAATTACAAAGTAACCATCAGCCAGACCTTGCATCAATGCAGAAGCACCCAGACGGTTAGCACCATGATCGCTAAAGTTAGCTTCGCCCAATGCATACAAACCAGGAACAGTAGTCATCAGTTCGTAATCTACCCATAAGCCACCCATTGTATAGTGAACCGCAGGATAAATACGCATTGGTATTTCGTAAGGATTTTCGCCTGTTATCTTTTCATACATTTCAAACAAGTTGCCATATTTCTCTTTCACCACATCTTTACCCAATGAACGGATAGTATCAGCACTAGCATTAGCAATACCTTGTTTGTTAGCTTCTATCTTACCATACCTTTCGATAGCAGAAGCATAATCGAGATAAACAGCCATCTTAGAGGCACCTACACCATAACCAGCATCGCAACGCTCTTTGGCAGCACGGCTGGCCACATCGCGAGGTACTAGGTTACCAAATGCAGGGTATCTTCTTTCCAGGTAGTAATCTCTTTCTTCTTCAGGAATCTCGTTAGGTTTACGATTATCAGCTTGTTTTTTAGGCACCCAAATACGGCCATCATTACGCAGTGATTCTGACATCAAAGTCAGTTTACTTTGGTGATCGCCACTAACCGGGATACAAGTAGGATGTATTTGAGTAAAGCAAGGGTTACCGAAGAAAGCACCTTGTTTGTGAGCTTTCCAAGCAGCAGTGACATTGCTACCCATAGCGTTAGTAGATAAATAGAAAACGTTACCGTAACCACCTGTACATAATAAGACAGCATGACCGAAGTGACGTTCAGTTGCACCGGTAACCAGATCGCGGGCAATGATACCACGAGCCTTACCATCTATCTTTACCACTTCGAGCATTTCGTGACGAGAATACATGGTCACATTGCCCAAAGCTATCTGACGCTCCAGCGCCTGATAAGCACCTATCAATAATTGCTGACCGGTTTGTCCGGCAGCATAGAACGTACGTTGTACCTGAGTACCACCAAAAGAACGGTTGCTGAGCAAACCACCATATTCACGAGCAAAAGGAACACCCTGTGCTACGCACTGATCGATGATATTGGCACTCACCTCAGCCAAACGATAAACGTTGGATTCGCGAGCACGATAGTCACCACCTTTTACAGTATCGTAAAACAAACGGTAAGTACTATCACCATCGTTTTGGTAATTCTTAGCGGCATTGATACCACCTTGCGCTGCAATAGAGTGTGCACGACGCGGACTATCTTGAAAGCAGAAAGCTTTTACTTTATAACCCAACTCGCCCAAGGAAGCAGCAGCTGAAGCACCGGCAAGACCGGTACCGACAACGATGATCTCTAAATGACGTTTGTTAGCAGGGTTAACCAGCTTACAAGTAGATTTATATGTTTTCCATTTCGACTCTAACGAACCAGCAGGTATTTTAGAATTAAGTGTCATATCAGGAAATCGAAATTTAAATTTTTAATAGAATTATTTTACCCAACCCATGTTGAAAGCAATAGGCATCAAAGCGAAGATGATAGGAACGATTATTGCGAAACCGATACCTACACATTTGATGATACCCTTGTATTTAGATGTTGTGAGACCCAGTGTTTGGAATGCACTATAGAAACCATGTATCAAGTGCCAAGCTAAAGAGAAGCAACCCAATACATATACTATCACTACCCACATTTCAGAGAATTCGTCTCTCATTCTTTCGAACAAGTTCAATTCACCTGCACCGAAAGTTTGTGAGTATCTGTTAGGAGCCCAGAAATCGTATAGGTGAATAATGAGGAACATGAGTATCAATGTACCCAATAAACCCATAGAACGTCTGTACCAAGGACTGGTAGCGGAACCAGCTTTTACAGAATATCGTTCACTACGGCGAGCCATATTCTTGAACCATAAAGCGAGACCCTGAAGAATATGCAGGAATAAGAAAAAGAATAAACCGATCTCAGTAACGCGGATCAGAAAATTGGTGCCCATAAAGTGAGCGGCTTCGTTGAACTTCACGCCTGCGTCCATGTAAAAAATCTGGGCATTGACATAGCAGTGAACAACAAGGAATACAATGAGGAACAACCCGGTAAATGCCATCTGTAGCTTTTTACCAATGGAAGTGGTAAAATAATGTTTCCAATTCATACAATCGTCTGTATTAGAGTGTAATTGTTTTGTAAAATCTTCGCAAAGATAGCAGGTGTTTTAACAACCTCAAATGATAATAAACATTTTATGTTCTTAATAATGGAGACATTAATAATATTCAATTATTAAAACAACAAAAAGGTCAGGGACTTAGTTCATAAT
>JBAWXE010000115.1:0-7799 GCA_037144255.1 Bacteroidota bacterium
CCAGAAAATAAAGTTAAAAATGCCTTGGTTTTAATATCAATAGATTCTTTAATTGCTACTTTATATACCTGTCCGTCTATTCTGAGTATTACTTCTTTAGCTTTAGTATCTACTTTTTCCACAATCGCGGTGAAACTTTTGTTATTGTGCAAAATACTGATGAGTCCGTTAGGTTGCCATTGTGCATCCCAGTTGGCGGGAGTATTATTAATAAACCATTGTCCATCTTTATTTTCTATGGAATAAGTATTTGAATTATTTACTGTGCTTTGCAGCATTGGTGATATATTTTAGAACAACAAAAATAAACATTTAAGAGCCCATAGGCTACTTTTGTTTGTTAATAATGATGTTATTAATCATTTCAAACTGTTAATAGGGTGAGGAATAAGTAATTGCAACAAACTATTTTTACGCAATTATCATCTTAACTGAATTTTAATATTTAAATATGAAATATTTTATTTATTTATCTTTTATAATGCTTATTTTCCTAGCATCCTGCTCACATAGTAAAAAGACAATAACACAACATGTGATCATGGATACTGTATCTGTGAGTGCGAAAAATAATCTCATCAGTTTATATAGAGCTACAACTCCTAAAATTTGGGACATAGAGCATACTAAAGCTGCATTATCATTTAATTGGAATGAAAAAACTGCATCTGGAAAAGCGTGGATAGATATACATCCATATTGTTATGATGTAGATACTCTAGTGCTGGATGCTAAAAGCATGAAAATAGATTCTGTATGTATAGTAAAGAATAATAAGTACGAACCTGTAGTATTTGAATACGATCATGATCAGATAAAAATGAGATTCAACAGATCATATACTATAAAAGATACAATACAAGTTTATGTTCAGTACACAGCTATGCCATACAATACTGTAAAAGGGGGTAGTGCAGCTATAACAGATGACAAAGGACTTTATTTTATAAATACAGATCATGCTATTGCAGACAAGCCAGCTCAAATATGGACACAGGGAGAAACTGAATCTAATTCTCATTGGCTACCTACCATAGATAAGCCTAATGAACGTTTTACAATGCAGTTGGAATTGATGGTGCCAGATACCTGTACCACATTGAGTAATGGGCTGCGTTCGGGAAGTATAAATCTGCCTAACCACATGAAAGTAGATAGCTGGATAATGAACGAACCTATACAAGCATATGCCATCATGTTTGCCATTGGGCGATTTGAAGTAGTAAAGAATTATTGGCGCAATAAAGGAGTAGATTATTATGTAGAGCCAGAATATGCAGCCTATGCCGGTAAAATGTTCGATCATACTACTGAGATGCTAGAATTTTTTTCAAATTGTACGGGTGTACCATATCCATGGAATAAGTATGACCAAATTGTAGTGCGCGATTACGTAAGTGGTGCTATGGAGAATACATCTGCCAGCTTGTTTGGAGAGTTTGTAAATAAGACAAATAGAGAAATGCTAGATGGTAATTCGGAGGATGTAGTATCGCATGAGTTATTCCATCAATGGTTTGGTAATTATGTAACACCTGAGTCGTGGTCGAATATTACATTAAGCGAATCATTTGCAGATTATGGTGAATACTTATGGAGAAAGTATAAATATGGAGCTGTATATGCAGATGAAATGATGTGGAATAATTTGAGATCATATCTTGGCGCAAGTAAATGGTCAGACCCAGCGTTGGTGCGTTTCTATTACAGAGATAAAGAAGAAGTATTTGATAGGATATCTTATCAAAAAGGAGGGCTGATACTACATTATTTGAATACACTTATAGGTGATGAAGCATTTAGTAAGGCTATGAAAATATACCTTACCAAGAATGCCCTACAATCGGCAGAAGCTACACAATGGCGATTAGCAGTGGAAGAAGCCACAGGACAAGACTGGATATGGTTCTTTAACCAGTGGTACTATAAAGTTGGGCATCCTATACTCAATCTCAGTTATGATCATAATGACAAGACGCAACAATTGACAGTACATGTAAAGCAGCAACAAAGTGATAGTGTAGGAAACTATATACTACCTCTAAAGGCAGCTGTGATATATGGAGATGATGTGATAGAAGCGAAATGGGATATACGTAATAAGGAAGAAACATTTGTATACCCATATATAGATGGTAAAGAACCTGTGGTAATACCTGATATGGATAATGTGCTTGTAGGTGAACTATATGATCATAAAACGCCCCTTGAGGCTTTGACACAATATAAATATGGCAAAAGCTATATTAGTAAAAAAAGAGCTATAGTTATTGCAAATCAAGAGTTGGAGGATATGAGTACCCAAACAATATTTGATCTAGCATTACAGGATACATTGCCAGCTATCAGAACAACTGCTTTACAATTACTAGAAGGGTTACATCAAGAGAAATGGCATAAAAAATGGCAATCGCAGATAGCATATATGGCTGCCAATGATGCTAATAATGGTGTAAGAGCTATGATATTCAATGTATTAGGTAAATGGAATGTTTCTAGTAGCAAACAAGATATGTTGATGGCTGTTAATGATAGTTCTTACAAGGTTGCGGGTGCTGCATTGAAGGCACTAAATAAAATTGATAAAGATTCTGCATATGCAATTGCGAAAAGATATGTGAATAGCGATCCTAGAGGTATATTTAGGGACGAGATTTGGGAAGCTATTTCCCAAAAAGGAAATGCATGCGATACTATAGTTTATCAAAAAAATATAGTTACTACTTATGGTGTAAGAAAATCCCTATTGCATTTGAACATAAGTGTCTATATGGAACATGTAGAAGATCAAAAAGCATTTGATTTATGTTTGCAAATGCAACAACAGTTTATAAATGCAGAAAAAGGTGCGGCATTTGCTTTGTCTGTTTTTAAATCATTACTAATGTTAGAAGGGAAATACAAGAACAGGAAATCACCAATAGGAAAGCAAAGAGCAGATAAAATAGCAGCTACCTTACAACAGATCATAAGTGCAGATAAAGATGAGAAACACTTAAAAATGTATACTGCTATAATGAATAATCAATCAAATAATGAAGACTAGTTAATGCTATTCTTGAACAAGATCTCATGTAGACCTAATACTTGTGGTATTAAAGGTTTTACATCATCATTAGTAATAATATAGTCACAAAGTTTCATTTTTTCGTCTTCGTCCATTTGTTGTGCTATCCTTTCACGCACTTTCTGTTCAGAAGTATTGTCACGGAGAAGCACCCTTTTTATACGAATATCAATAGGAGCATAGACGCCAATTACAGCATCCAGTTCCTTATGACTACCACTTTCAAAGAGTATAGCTGCTTCTTTGATTATGTAAGGGGCATTTTGTTGAGCTATCCATTCCTCAGCATACCGAAAAGTAGCAGGGTGGGTAAGTGCATTTAATTGGCGTAGCTTATCAGGATGGCTAAATACAATGGACGCAATGAAAGGGCGGTCTAATTGCCCATTTTGATATGCAGCATCACCAAAGAGCTGTTTGATATCGTATATCAGCGATTCATCATGCTCCATAAGCCAACGAGCAGCAGCATCTGCATAAAAAACAGGTATGCCAAGTATTTCGAATACCCGGCATACCGTAGATTTTCCTGAGCCAATGCCACCTGTAATTCCTACTTTCAGCATTGGATATTATTTTATTTAGAAACTGTTTCAGTTACTGTAGTAGTACCTGATTTCTTGCGATTAGCTAAAGTCATTTCCATAGATACAGCAGAACGCTCGATAGTCATAACTACGTTACGGCATATTTCGATCTGTAAAGTACCATTATCATTAACGCGACTGATGCGACCATGGATACCAGCAGATGTAACAATATCTTCGCCGGCACTGATGCTTTCAGCGAATTTCTTTTGTTCTTTAGCACGTTTTGCTTGTGGGCGGATCATGAAAAAGTACATAACAGCAATCATACCTACCATAAATAGTAGAGAGAAATAAGGATTACCACCTGCTGCTTGTAATAATACGGTTTGAAGATTTACGAACATTTGATTTTGATTATGAGTGTTTAATGAATGAATTATTTTCCTTCGGGAGTTACTTCTCCTTTTATGTACAACATATGTATACCTCTTTTTGAATTAGTAGAGATAGTTACTGATTTTTCCTGATGTCCTGATTTTCCTTTAGAATTGAATATCACTTTTACAATGGCCTCTTTACCAGGTGCAATAGGATCGCGTGGGTAATCAGGTACTGTACAACCACAAGAACCAACAGCACTACTTATTACCAGTGGGCTCCTGCCATTATTCTTAAAAGTAAAATCATGTGTAACACTTTCTCCTTCGTGAATAGTACCGAAATCATGCAATGTATCTGTAAAATCCATTGAAGCAAGTTGATTTAACTTAGCTGTATCTGTGCCTGCAATAGAGCGTGGATTGCTCACCAAACTTGTTGACAATAAGCCTTTATTGCTTTTGTTATCAGTATTCTGAGCACAAGAGGTAAGGACAACAGTGGTTAATATGAATAGTAATCTTTTCATAGATATTTATACAAAATTATGGTTTGCGAGTACGTTCTTGTTTTCTGATCTTATTTTCTTTTTCCAGTTCTTTTAAGATATTATCCAAAACTCCATTAACAAACTGACCACTTTGAGGTGTACTATATACTTTAGCCACTTCTATATATTCATTGATAGTTACTTTAGTAGGAATAGTAGGGAAATACAGTAATTCGCAGACACCCATGCGAAGCAATAACAGATCTATAAGCGCTACACGTTCAGCGTCCCAGTTGATGAGTTTAGGTTGTATCAATTCCATACAATATGCTTCCTTTTCCATTACTGTATGTAAGAGCTCGTGTGCATATTCCTTCTTTTCATCGGAAATAAGGCTTAGAAAATTGATCTTTGAGTTATTCTTAAAGAAATTCTCCATTAGCATTACAGTCATATCACGATCATCTTCCCAACCCGGTAACTCATCAGCAAAATTATTTTGTAGTTCTTCGTTAGCTAGTATTTCCTTTTCCCAAATGTACTGGATGATAGCTTTTTCTTCCTTAGGATTACGATCGGTAGTAGAGATGTAAGACTCATATTCCGGTGTTTTCATCAGGTCTTGATATAGCTTTTTCACCCATTCATCATCAATGAAGTGCTGTATCTTAGGTTCCTTTATCTTTTCTGCAAAAGTGGGGTTAGATAGGATATTGAGTATGTACTCATTCTCAATGATCTTGGTATTTACTTTCAGATCTGCAGCGGTTGGTAAATATTTAGATGCTCTATAAGAGGCATCTTTTTCTGCATATTGTGCCACACGAATGGTGTACAATATAGATATGGTAAAAAGGTCAAGTGAGCGTGTGAGTTTATCGTTGAGGATATTTGAGCCTACTCTTTTGTTTACTTCCTGTTCTCCGGGTTCAGAAGTAGCAAGGGTGTAGAGCGTTTGCATCACCTTTACCCGGATATTTCTGCGACTGATCATATATATTAAAGAGCCTGTTTAGCGGCGCAAAAGTACTTATTTAACGTGAAATAATGCTCAATTCATTTATATCGATAACACATATCAATATCTGTAATTCTAATGCATCGCCTCAGATAGGTCAATTTTCTTCTGTTTTTTATTGCCTTTAACCATAAGTACAAATGGAACACAAATCAAAAAGATGATACCTATGTATAGAAATACATCCATATAGGATAATACAGCTGCTTGTTTTGTAACCATATAATCCAAGGACTTATAGCTGCTTTTGAGCGCCACATCAGGTGCCATACCCTTTGCTATGAAGCTGTTCTGCATGGCTTTTACTCTCTGTAAAGTAGCAGGATTATCGCTGGCCAGACGAGATACAAGATCATTACGATGCATCATATTTCTACTAGCCATAAAGGTGGTAATAAGTGCAACACCAAAAGAACCGCCTAACTGTCTCATCATACCTGTAAATGAAGCCCCTTGGCCTATTTGTTGACCTTTGAGTGTAGATAATGACAAAGCTGTGATAGGAATAAATAACATTCCCATGCCTATACCACGAAGTATCAACATCCAGAAGAACGCATCCTTACCAGTATCTGGTGTAAGGATCTTATATCCCCAAAAGCTATATCCAAAGAATATGATCATACCTATAGCAACGAGATATTGCTGTGGAGCTCCTTTTTGCAATATTTTACCTATCATAGGCATCATAAATGCGGTTGTAAGAGCCGCAGGTATCATCAATGCACCCGACTGTTGTGCTGTCCACCCAAGGGTAGATTGTGTATAAAGTGGAATAATGAATGTAGATCCATATAGTCCAAATCCAAGAATGAATGAGAGTATTGTACCAATACGTAAATTCCCATTCTTCAATACTCTTAATTCTACTATTGGGTTCTTATATGTAAGCTCTCGCCAAATGAAAAAGAAAAAGCCTAATACAGTGGAGATAGTAAGTGTTACAATGGTAGGGCTACTAAACCAGTCATCTTCCTGTCCACGTTCCAATATGTATTGTAAAGAACCTACAGCTATGGCTAACAGAGCAATTCCCCACCAATCTACTTCGTTCATTGCCTTTTTCTCACCATACTTAGGGCTACGAACAAATTGCAAGGTTAATATCGCTGCTATAGCACCGATAGGAATATTGATGTAGAATATGTAAGGCCAAGAAAAATGATCTACAATATATCCTCCTAATGGTGGGCCTAATGTGGGGCCTATAATAACACCCAAGCCATAAATGGCCTGTGCCATACTACGTTTTTCAGGTGGATAACTTTCTGTAATGATCGTTTGAGAAGTAACCAATAAGGCACCACCACCTAAACCTTGTAAAAATCTGAAGAATACAAGTTCCCATATCCCATTTGCATTACCACAAAGGAATGAACAAACCGTGAATAGCATGATAGAAGCTGCAAAATAGTTTCTACGACCAAATTGCATAGATAACCAGCTGGTCATAGGTACAATGATCACATTACCGATAGCATATGCAGTAATTACCCAACCTACTTCACTTAATGTAGCACCCAGATTGCCACGCATATCATTCAGGGCTACATTTACAATGGTAGTATCTACGATTTCCAGCAGCGCACAAAAAATGGCTGTTATGGTGATGATCACCCTTCTGGAACCGTATTCTACTAAAGAATCTTGTTGCATGAAATATTGTTTTATTCGCCTGTCTTGGATCGTCTTTTAATTGCCCATGATTTAGATATATCTGATGGTTTACTTACGCGTGATGTTAGAAGAATGGAAAGTGTCTATAACATCCATTCTAAGGTATGGAATCCCATACTAAATTTAAATGATAAAGCTCATATTGATGATTCTAACTCTCTATTAAATAACGAAAAATCATCTGAATATCCTACTGTTTTACTTGCCGCTGATAGGCTCATTTTTCCGTTAGAGTCATTATGAATAAAATCAATGGGTTGTCTGATGTTCTTTGACTGGCTTTCTTGTTATCAGGATTATGATTATGAGCTTCCTGTTATCTCTGAGGATGGTTATGCACACTTTGATTTTTTAGAAAATGAATTTGGCAAGGTTAGGCAAGCAAGGGTTAAACATGAGGGTTCTTTCTCTACATCAATTACAGTCCATGTACAGGGAAACAGAATTGTTATGGAAGGCAATCCAAGCCGTTTTAACCGTCTTGATAATCTTTTCGGTTTTACCAGCCTAGATGATTGTTTCGTTGTTTATAACGCTATTTTGAAATCGTTGGGTTTGCCGGGTTTTACCAAGTGTACTTTTGTTAAATTTCATGAATCGATAAAGGATGGTGGTTCGGTATCGTTAACACCGTTGGTT
>JBAWXE010000116.1:0-7122 GCA_037144255.1 Bacteroidota bacterium
TAAAGGGAGCTTATTTTTTTAAATGTAATCTGCTGCAAACCTCAATTATTAACTATTTATAGATTTTTCAAATTGTCACATTGAGTATTTGAGTTAACTAGCTATTACCTTTGTAGCATATGTCATTATTTAAAACCTCGGGAAAGCCATTTCTTATAGCGGGTCCTTGCAGTGCAGAATCCAGAGAGCAGGTATTGGAAACTGCTGCTGCTATAAAAGAGTTGCCGGTGCATTTGTTTCGTGCCGGTGTGTGGAAACCGCGTACTCGTCCTGGTAATTTTGAAGGCAATGGGGTAGAAGCACTTATTTGGTTAAAGGAAGTAAAAGATACTTACGGATTACCTGTAACTATTGAAGTGGCAGAACCTGCCCATGTAGAAGAAGCTCTGAAATATGGAATAGACGTGCTTTGGATTGGTGCCCGCACTACTGTAAATCCTTTTTTGGTACAGCGTATCGCTGATGCACTAAAAGGTGTACAAATTCCGGTAATGGTAAAGAACCCGGTGAATCCTGATGTGGATCTTTGGGAAGGTGCTATTGAACGTTTACAGCAGGTAGGTATCACTGATATTGCAGCTATTCACAGGGGTTTTTTTAGTTACAATACTTCTTCATCTTTTCGTAATCAACCCAATTGGGTAGTACCTATTGAGCTTCGCCGCCGTAAGCGGGAACTTACCATGATATGCGATCCTAGCCATATTACCGGTCGCCGTGATAAAGTAGCTGAAATAGCCCAAAAGGCAATGGATATGCACTTCGATGGTTTGATGATAGAAACCCATCCACGTCCTGATGAGGCCTGGAGTGATGCAGCTCAACAGATCACACCACTGGCTTTAAAGGAATTATTATCTCATCTTATTGTGCGCGAACAGTATACAGATGACATGAGTAAAGTCATGGAGCTAGAATATTTGCGCCAACTGATGGATACCGTAGATGCAGAAATTATCGAATTGCTTTCACGGCGTCTAGAACTGAGTGAGCGTATTGGGGCTGTAAAGAAGGAATGTAATATGACAGCTTATCAACCGGACCGCTGGCGAGAGATAGTGGCTACTCGTGGCGAACATGCTAAAAGATTATCTCTTTCAGAAGATTTTATTGTAGAATTGTACGAGAAAATACACCACGAGAGCATCAAAAAACAATTAGAAACATTACAGGATAATATCAAGGAGTTTAATAAATAATTTTACCCGTATAAATACCTTTTTGATTTGGCGCTAAAACAACATAAAGACGATCAGGTTCGTTATGATCAGCAAGTAGATAATTCTAAAAATTATGTACTGCCATTTATTCAAACTTCACATACGATTGGTACAGGTACCCGTGTGTTAGAAGTGGGCTGTGGCGAGGGCGGAGTGTTGTTGCCTTTTATTGAAAAGGGTTGTTATTGTGTAGGTGTAGACCTTGATGCTAATCGTATTAGATTGTCTAACTTATTTCTTGAAAAGGAAGTAGCAGATAATAAAGTGCAATTCTTGTTAAAGAATATTTACGAAGAGGATTTTCTGAATAAATTCAAAGGTTCATTCGACGTGATTATTCTAAAGGATGTGATAGAACACGTGCCTGAACAAGAAAAATTTGTTCCATACCTCAAAAATTTCCTAAGTGAAGGTGGGCAGATATTTTTTGGCTTCCCTCCATGGTATATGCCTTTTGGCGGACATCAGCAGGTATGCGAACATAAGTTTACCAGTGTCTTACCCTACTATCATATTCTGCCGAGATTTTTATATAAAGGCATTTTGAAACTGGCTGGTGAAAGTGATCTTGTAATCAAGGATCTCATGGAGATCAAAGACACACAGATCAGCATTGAGCGTTTTGAAAGGATCGTTCGAATAAGTGGACTACAGATAAAGAACAAACAACATTTTTTATTCAACCCTATTTATAAATATAAGTTTGGTGTAGACCCTCGTAAACAATTTGGTTTGATTAGTGCAATACCATATGTAAGAAATTTTCTTACCACATGCGTGTATTATACAGTAGGATAGGCTATTTACTATTCCATATTTCCCAGGATGCCTCTGCTTGTATATGTAGCATCTCCCAGCCATTTTTTATAATGGCACCACGCTTTTTGCCTTCTTTTAGAAAAAGTGTTTCTTCAGGGTTATATACTAGGTCATACAGTAGGTGTTGCTTACTTATGGCACTATATGGTATCGGAGGGGCTGTGTTTATAGAAGGATAAGTGCCTAATGGTGTGGTATTGATAATGAGTTTATTTTCTGCAATAGTACTTTCTATCAGGCTGGCATAAGTAACCGACTCATGTATGTGTTGTCTGGATACAACAGTATATGGTATACCTAGCTTACTTAATACGTACGCTACAGCCAGCGATGCCCCTCCACTACCCAATATCAATGCCCTATCATGTTGCGATTTCAAAAGTGGTTGCAGGCTCTTTTCAAAACCAATGATATCTGTATTATGTCCCTTTTTTATTCCATTCCTGATGTCTATACAATTCACAGCACCTATAGTAGTGGCGGCTTCACTTAGGTCATCTAGGTAGGGTATGATGGCCGATTTGTATGGTATAGTCACATTCAACCCTCTTAGCTCATTATGAGATAGTAGAAATTTTGTAAATGTTTTTATGTTGGGTAAAGGGAATGCTGTATAGCTGGCATCTATCTGCTCCGCTGCAAATTTTTTTGCAAAGTAATCAGGAGAGAAAGAATGCGTCAATGGATATCCTATTAGTCCGTATGTAGCTGACATCTTTGTGTTTGTACTGCAATGTAAGGAAAATAAAAAAGGGTGTATGATTACACCCTTTATATAAGAACTTATTGAGATTTTAGCTTTATAGATGGTTAGCTGCGGCCTTCTCTTTATCACCCAGATACAGGTGAAAGGTATCGCCACGCAAGCCTATACGCATAGATTCTAAAGGTATCATTTCACTAGGAGCAATATTTCCCAAATTCACATTAGCACCCAGCAATTCTAAGAAATACACCTGCTGTGCTTTTTGAGGTGCTTCCCATATGATCCTTTCATGGGGTATCTGTGTCAATATTTCTTGTACCAGACCTTCACGTACCTCTCCACTACCACGATATATACCTACATTACCAGCCTCACGTGCTTCAGCTATTACATAGGTAGATCCAGCTTCCAGCTCAGCTTTCATCAGTTCTATCCATTTGTAGGGTGGTATGATGTGTGCTGCGTCTTTCGATCCCACTTCAGACAACACAGTCACATGTTTTGCCAGCTTTTCTATATACCCGCATTTTTCTAGGTGAGGTATTGTTATAGAACCATCCGATACCTCTACATAATTCAGATCATAATCTTTCAGCACTTGTAAATAGTCGTCAAACTGGTTACGTATTAGAAAGGCTTCAAACAATGTACCCCCGAAATATACAGGCACATTATGACTACGATATATATCTAATTTCTCTCTCAGATGATTGGTCACATAGGCAGTACCAAAGCCCAGCTTTACTATGTCTACATAAGGTGCAGCTACAGATAAGAAATTGTTCACTTCATCCAGCCCCATACCTTTGTCCATGACCATGGTAATGCCGTACTGGCGCGGCTTTTCCGTTCTTTCTGGGAGATTGTTTAAATGGAAATTCATAGTACGAATTGTTAAAACGAATGCTCAAAGGTAATGTATTAGGTCATCTATGTGCAAAAATGCCTGCAGAGGGTTGTATATTAGCAGTATATTAACGTATTATGAAACGCAATGTACCTCTATTAGGATACGCTATCGGTATCATTTGTCCCATCATCGGTAGTGCTATCATATACCTGCTATTATTCCGTGGCATGTATAGTTTTAGTAATTATTATCAAATATATCTGCACGATTTCGATAAGGCTTCTAAGGCTATTTCACTGAGTTTATTATTCAATCTGGCTCCATTCTTGTACTGCATCAAAAAAAATTACGATTACACACTACGTGGTATAGTATCTGCTACCATATTTCCATATTTCGTTCTTTTTCTATTGTATAAGTTTGTACTGTAAATGCGATACTATATCATAGCAGGAGAGGCTAGTGGCGATCTGCATGGGAGCAATCTCATAAAGGCGATGCATACCAAAGACCCTCAGGCTGATATTCGTTGCTGGGGTGGAGATCGCATGCAGAATGCAGGTGCCACTCTCGTTAAGCATTATCGCGATCTTGCTTTCATGGGTTTTGTAGAGGTACTCGCACATCTGCGTACTATCTTCAACAATATCGCCTTTTGTAAAAAGGACATCATTATATACAAACCCGATGTACTGGTACTGATTGATTATCCCGGCTTCAACCTTCGTATTGCAGAATGGGCTCATCAACAAGGCATACGTGTGGTATACTACATTTCACCACAGGTATGGGCATGGAAGGAGAATCGTGTTAAGAAGATAAAGCAATGTGTAGATAAGATGTTGGTCATACTTCCCTTCGAAGTAGATTTTTATAAAAAATGGAATTATGATGTTACCTATGTAGGACATCCTTTAGTTGAGGTCATCAGCAACGAAAAGAATAATGTTCCTGTTGTGCGTCTTTCCGAAAAACCCATTATCGCTATACTACCCGGTAGTCGTGCTCAGGAGATAAAACTCAAATTGCCCATCATGTTGCAGATGGTCAAACATTTTCCCGATCATCAGTTCGTAGTGGCTCAGGCACCTTCACAGCCCGATAGTTTATACAAGGATATTATACAGGGAGAGAATGTATTGTTGGCACCTAATCAAACATACAATCTGCTAAAACAAGCTACAGCTGCACTTGTTACCAGCGGTACAGCTACACTCGAAACTGCGCTATTTGCAGTACCGCAAGTAGTATGCTATAAGGGCAATGCACTCTCTTTTATGTTGGCTAAAAAACTGGTGAAGGTTAAATACATTTCTCTGGTCAATCTAATAATGGATAAACCAGCTGTTACAGAGCTTATACAAAACGACCTGAACGAAACATTACTTTTACAAACACTCAACAAGTTGTTGAATGATGAGGCGTACAAGAAAGAGCTAAAAGAAGACTATGCCACTCTATGGCACGAACTGGGCAATAACCCCGCATCCGATAACGCAGCTGATGCTATTATCCGATCAATGTCTTAACAGACGCACGATCATTACAATAATACCTATTATAAATACGAACAAGGAGATACGGTTCATGCCATGCATGAATTTGATATTAATATCTTTCGGGTCATTAGGATCTCGCTTGCGCAGATATAGATAAGTAAGTATTTGCTTCCACATAATGTATTGTATTAAGAGGTACGGGTACTTTGTGCTAAATAAAGTTACGAAAAAATCAAAAAAGGCTATATTTGCACCCACCCTGGGAATTAGTTCATTAGCAGAAGGCTTGTATGTCCCGAAAGCATTCGGGAAAGAGGTCATCAATTCTATATCTGGGGAATTAGCTCAGCTGGCTAGAGCGCTTGCATGGCATGCAAGAGGTCATCGGTTCGACTCCGTTATTCTCCACAGCTTTAAATCGCCTTCGGGCGATTTTTTGCTTTCCCCCTTCTTAATTGAGGTATTCAGTTAATATTCCCGTAGCATTGAGGAAACCTTTTGTTAACTCTCTCTTTGCATATCGATAATATTGCGCTATTATTTTGCGCAAAAAAGTAATGAATAAACTTTTACTAGGTTTTATTTTCTCTATTTTCTCCATTCAATCATTTGCTGCAAACATTAAAGGAACTGTAAAAGAACAAGGTAATGGCGCCCCTTTGATAGGTGTTACCATAGCTATTAAGAATACAGACAAAGGTGTCCAAACTGATATGGATGGCAAGTATCAGATATCAGATCTTCCTAACGGTACTTATGAACTCACATTTTCATATATAACATTTGCTTCCCAGTCGCATACAGTTACCATAAAGAACAACAATGATGTGGTACTGGATATAAGCCTTAAACCAGAAGGCCAGGAACTGAAAACAGTAAGCGTTAAATCCAACCGCGTTACCCATACAGAAAATGCCGTAATGATGGAAATTAGAAAAAGCAATACTGTAGTGAGTGGTATTAGTGCTGCACAGATTGGCAAAACTATGGATCGTAATGCTGCTGATGTAGTAAAACGCATCCCCGGAGTAACAATACAAGATGACAGATTTATTAACATCAGAGGCTTAAATGATCGGTACAATACAGTTTTACTTAATGATGCAGGTGCTCCTAGTAGCGAGGTAGATAAGAAATCTTTCTCTTTCGATTTGATACCTAGTGGACTTATCGATAGAATAATGATCTATAAAACACCTTCGCCGGAACTTCCGGGCGATTTTGCAGGTGGTACTGTTAAAATATACACCACCTCATTACCTGAAAAGAATCAAATAAGCGTTGGTATTCAAACTTCTTCCAGAGAATATTCTACAGGTAGCAGTTTTAATTATAATAAACAGTCCTCTACAGATTGGATGGGCTATGATAAAGGTATCCGCAACTTGCCTGTTGGTACACCTGATTTTATTAATAAGAATGATGTAAATATTAGCACTATTACCAAAAACTTCGATAATGATTGGATAATCTATAATAAAAAACAAACTCCTGATATGAGATTCAATTTTGCCCTATCTAATGTGGCAAAATGGAAACGTGTAAAGATTGGGAATACTTTAGGTGTTGCCTATAGTAGCACATCTACTAATTATACTATACGTAGGCAGGATTGGGACTCAGCTTCTCAGATATATGATTACTACGATCAAACCTCAGTTACTAAATCAAGTGTAGGTCTTTTAGACAATGCAGCTATTGCCATTGGCAATTCAAAGATTGAATTCAAGAACTTGTATAATCAGATAGGCGTTGCCAGTCTGGTATATAGAACTACTGATCCTGTTGCAGATCCGGCGGCTTCTGATACCATTTCCAGAGAACGTTCATACGCGATGGGCTACGAGAGCCGTGCTACATATACATCTCAACTAACAGGTACTCATAAGAGTAACGATGATACTAGAAAGTATACTTGGACTTTGGGTTATACAGATCTGTTTAAGAATGCTCCGGACCTTAGACGTATCAAGTACAAAAAAAATGATAAATCCTTGCCCGATTCTATGTTTTCTGCACAGGTACCAG
>JBAWXE010000117.1:0-7071 GCA_037144255.1 Bacteroidota bacterium
TTGGTTAGAGCATCTGACTGTTAATCAGAGGGTCTCAGGTTCAAGTCCTGAAGGGAGCGCAACTACAAATTGAACGGCCTTGTAAATCAATGATTTACGGGGCCATTTTCTTTTTGGGTACAACATAGGTACAACATACTGCGTTTTCATATTCATATTTGCATTAATGATGTGTATTCAGTTCTCTATAATGTATTAGTTCAAACAGCTTGTTTATTATAGTTGTATCTCTGTCAAAAAACGGAAGTACATCTATTTCTATTCTATCCCCTATGTACAAATTAGCAATTCTACGAGCATTATTATAGTCTCCGACCAAATAGTATGCTAAACCTAAGCAAAATGCTATCTCGTCTGTTGTTTGTAATTCTAGTGCCTGTGTATAGTATTCAATAGCCTCCTTGTACTGCTGTTGGTGAAAATGCTCATGACCTTTTTTGCATAGCCCCCTTGACATTTTTGTACTCCAACCGATTTGAGGTTGAACAGATACCTTGCCAATAAGTTCTCGTTCAATTTCTATAATGTCCATATCTCTAATTTAAGAAATTTTATTAATAGTTATTGTTGATGTTTTGTACTCTATCTGATAGTGGGCACAACTCCCACTTGTGCCATTCCAGCCTATCTGCTGTATTAGGTTTTTATTAGAATAAAGTTACTGACGATTAAAAAGTTGGGGACTGGCAGCATGTTTTTATTCAATGGCGTTGTTATTATGGCTAGAACGCACTTTTTCACTCCCATATTTAGATCTTATCTCCTCAAGGCTCTTTTTGCCTCCTTTGGTCTTAAACTCCTCTGCTCTGTAATACCAAGCTAGTTTTTTAGAGGCGAAGAATAGCCCAGCTTCCTTTAGCTGTTTTTTTACTGGATAAGTATTGCCAGTAACCCATATCCAGTTACCTACTAATTCTATAGTAACGCCTGCAAGATTAATAATGCTCTCCAGTACCTTTCGATATTCTTCTGAAAGCCTAATCTGCTCGCTAGTGTCCTCTGTGGATAGGTTTTCTCCCTTTAGGATTTTAGCACAGGCAAAAGCAAATTCTGCATTTATAGCCTGCATTGTTTCTGTATCACCTCCACAATCAGGATGATACTGTTTAGCCAGTTGTTTGTACATGGCTTTTACTTCATCAATGGTCTGACAATCTTTAAAATACATCATTATGTTGGTTGATTTAATGACTGATTGTTGAAATGCTATTCTCGCTCAACAGCCCCCAAGTGCGGTATGCAAGGGCGGTTGGCTACGTACTGCCCTATTTAAGAAGATATGCTACTAAATGACTGTTCTAATGCTAAATATGGCTATGTAGTTGGTGTGGGTAGGTTGTGCGGTTGCAGCCATGCCAACCATGTTACTGTAACGAGAATGCCTTAGCATGTAGTTACAGTAAACATCTGTGATACCATACTGCCGTAGGCTATAAATTAGCTAAGACATGGTTGGCTAATGCAGGGGGCTTCGAGTATGGAGTAACGTAAGGGACTAAAGGCTAACTGAATGAAGTAGCGAAGAAGTGGAATGTAATGGAGGGAATGAACTTATAGCCATTTTAAGGCTTTAATGATGTGATAAACTGGCTTTGTGAATAGCTTCACATCATAAGCCGTTAATAGTATAGCCTGTGAATGACTAAAATGCAATGTAACTGATGAGTGAATGAATGAAGTAGGCATTTAGGACACTGGAGTTACTACGAATGTAGGAAGGGTGAGCTGCAAATAATCATGACAAATGTACCTGTAAGGCATTGTATCTCTTACCTGCCAAAATAGTAAATAGATTAGGGTAAGTGTTACAATGATTTGGCGTGTATTATTGCTGAACACTTCTGGAATGAGACCTATTTTCCTTGTTGAGAGTTAGCACTATGATCTATCAAGGTACTGAAGCTGGTGGATTGTGATTTGATGCTGTAAAGGTTTATTGCTGTAGCTACATCAGGGAACTGATGTCTGGTTGCTCTATACTGTGATAGTAGTACCGGTGCTGTTAATACTCCTTGTAGTATGCCTGTTTACTCCCTTTGCATACCTATCACTGAAAACTAAACCACTTTTGTTATAACTCTGCCCAAATACTACCCTGGATAGTGTGTAAAAAGTTCTTTTTTAACCATAGTAGCAGGGAGGTTTAGTAGCACATCCTTTTTAAAGCGGGGAGTGTTATAGGGTGTACCCATGCATGTATCACACATAGCCAAATTTAGCCCATAATAGCCTCTTTATTGCCTTCTGTTTGCTAGTGTGCTGTATTCTCTTGTATAGGAAAATGGTGTAGCCAATAATGCCTAAAAATGGCAGTATAAAGACACTACTTGTTAAGTCTGTAAATGATATCAAACACTTAAAAATCAAGTATGGGTAAACTAAAAGATAGGGTATGTTAGGGATAACAGAAGCATACCTTTCTCTCCATGTTCTTTTATAAGATTTAAAGTAGTTCTCAGATTCTATAATGACAGTTGGACCTCCCTTATGTTCTATCATTCCTAAGTATTCGCCAAACACAACATCATAGGCTAATCTTTTAATAGTGTTAGTTAATACTATGTACGCTTCCTCAATGTCATTATGTCTTTGTATTTCTTCCGGTGTACTATCATCACATAGCTGATTTTGGAGGCTTAATATCTCATAGGCTACCTCTATTTCATCGATGGTAGGTTGATAACTTATTCCTAGTGTTTTGTAATGGTCTTTCATTGCTATGTTTCTATAATAAATGTAGTTAATGCTATAATATAATTTATGTATTGCATTGCAGACATTTAATAAAAATGGTTATTGTAGGGTAGGGTGTATGATACAGAACAAAAATGATATTTAAACTAATCCTCCCAGAATTGAGTTCCGCTCTTATCAATGTAACCCCAACCGCCATTTAACATTACCTTCGCTAATCCATCACTAAAATCACCACCATAATCATATTTACATGCAATAATTTGTGTTCCGCTCTTATCAATATAACCCCATTTGTCATCTAGACATACCTTCGCTAATCCGTCTCTAAAATCACCACCATAATCATACATGCAAGGTGTGGTTTCTTTTCCATTCTTATCAATATAACCCCATTTATCATTTCGTTTTACTGGTCCTAATTTTTTTGAGACCCTAGATCTATAAATTCGTCTGCCGGTCGAATCAATGTAAATCAAATTGCCATTTCGTGTTACCTTAGGTAATTCCACATTAAATGCACTAAAAAAATCATAATTAATCGGAAATATTTCTTCTCCATTCTTATCAATGTAACCCAACTTACCATATAGTCTTACCGCAGCGAATCCATCACTAAATTCACCACCATTATCATAAATACAAGGAGCTATTTCGTTCCCATTTTTATCAATGTAGCCATACTTAAAACTGGAAATGTCACTGTCTTCCTCATCATAACTATCATAATTGTCATGACAAAGCCTTTCCGTTACCTTTACAATTCCCTCACTAAAAAAACCAACCCTATCATAAATACAAGGTATGATTTCTTCCCCATTCTTATCAATGTAACCCCAACCGCCATTTAACTTTACCTTCGCTAATCCTTCACTAAAAGCACAAGCAGAATCATATTTACAAGGGATAATTTGCTCCCCATTTTTATCAATGTAACCCCACTTATCATGATACTCGGGGTCATCACCCTCGTAATAACAACACCATTCCTTTAGGCTTACTTTCGCTAATCCTTCACTAAAATCACAAGCATAATCATATTTACATGCAATAATTTGTGTTCCGCTCTTATCAATATAACCCCATTTGTCATGATACTCGTAGACTTGAAGCTCATCATAACGACACCACTTCTTTAGGCTTACTCTCGCTAATCCATCACTAAAATCACAAGCATCTTCATAAATAAACTGAATAACTACATTTCCATTTTTATCAATAAATCCATACGTACCCTCTAGCTTTACCTTGGCTAATCCTTCTTTAAAGAGATAACAATAATCATAAATAGGCTCTACTACAACTTTTTTATTCTTATCGCAGAATCCCCATTTATCTCCATTTCTGTAAGGGATAAAATCAGGCAATTCATTACTAAATATTGAAATTTCACCCGCCTCTACTAATCTGCGTTTAATACTTTCAAACTCGTTAAGAAATTCAACGCATAACTCTTTATCATTTTCACTCACAGTAATATTTTCATCATTGCTTTGAGCTTTTCTACTCCAGTTGTATGACCCATTAATAACAATATTTTCGTCTATTATGCAAAACTTATGGTGCATAATAGCCCTTTTATCATTGGTAGGATGCCAATAAATGTTCCCTCCCAGTTTTTCAAAAAGTCTATGAAATTCTTTTACGCTTTTATTGATTTGATCATCATTGAGGATAAGCTCTACCTTAAGTCCATTTCTTGCTTTACTGCATAGCTCATCAAAAATCACAGTATCAGTTAACCATGCTACAGCAACTTGAATAGAATGCTTAGCATCATGAATTTTGTTGATAACAACACTTTGAATATTCTTGAAGTGTGATTGCGTAGCCATGCTCCCATAAAAATAGCGATTTTAAGAATGTAAAAAACAACCCTCGACATTTTATTGTAGAGGGTTGTAATTGATTGTAAACCTGTCTGTTTTGGCAGCTATCTTATCAGACATGGGCATTTACTGTATTTGTAATGACATTATAACTACTCAAAAGCAAAGGGATAAACAAATGAATGTTTACCCCCTGCATTGCCTACATAACCTACACTAACTACATTTTGCAATTATAATATCCCGGATTTACTCACAAACTCATCATACGGGATCCCATTGCTAATCAATATTGATTCTATTTTTCGGGTTGCCTTTAGCATTACAGACCTATCAACGCCTCCAGCATTGTAGCAGTTTGATGCAGTTTGGAGTATTTGGTAGCAATCTTTTATTACTCTTTCTTTCATAATCGTAATTCCCTTTATTCCCATCCACACCTTTTTTATAATGAAGTCGCCAATATCAAATTTCTGACCCTTGTCCTCATCTGAGGCATTTCTTTCTAACAAATCCGAAACACCGATATCACAGAATTTAGACAGCCCATTGGCTACCTCCGCCCAACTATCGTATGCTCCTAGATCAGGGAATAGGAGCACTCTCCTGCCTTTAAGCGGCTTGCAATTTGTAGGTTTCAAATGCCCTATACCCCCTGTAGCCAGCCAAAGGGTGTCAGGAAAATACAAGCAGCATAATAAGGCGGTCTTCTCACTTTCTACAATGCCTACTGGTTTATATTTATTACGTCCTAACAAATGTTCCCCAAAAAAACACTGCTCTAAACTGAACCCATCAATTTTATTATGCACCCAGCTTATGTGGGAATAAGGCTTCTTCACTCTCTTGCCATTTTCAGCATCATAAAGCATAACCTTACCAGTTCTTATATTCCCATCCTTGTCAATTTGCCAAAACACGGTGGCATCTTTCCACAATTGTGACCCTCCAACGTAATATTTACACAGCACTTCATTTACACTTTCTAATGGGAATAACGTGTATAGGAACTTTGACAGATTGTTTGTGTCAGCACCCTTGAGACTTGCTATCAGGGTCTCTTTAGGTACATAAGACCTTTCTTTTACCTTTTTTATCTTCTTGCTGACTATTTGAACCGCTTTAGCACTTTCAGGCACAAATGTTTTACTGCATGAATGACAGTAACCATATTCAGTAGCCCCTTCATAGGGCACAAACTTACCATCAGCATTGCTTTTCCCACAAGGACATTCAGTTACCCGTAGCCTATTCTTATCAAGTTTGAATACCATTTTTGTTTTGGGCGTTGCTCTTATCATTTGCTTGTAGTATTAGGATCACTTGGCTGTAGTGGTGTAGGGAATGTAGCATATGTAGTGCTGGAGGTAACTTTTTTATTCATGAATAGTACCATTCCCTTACTTGTACGCTCCTTTTTATATCCCATATTAACCAACCTCTCACTAAACCTACCTTTTTGACATGGGAAACATCCACTATCCTTGCAATACTCTTGGTACTGTTCATAAACCAATGCCAATGATGTATGGTTGCTTGATTTTTCGTACCCATTCTCATCAATGAACATTCGTATAGAATCACTCATTGTTCTATATTCTTCTACAGCGTCTTTAACCTCTGTACATTCGGTAAATTTTCTTTGTACCAGCACCCTTTTCAGCCCATCTAACACCCAATTAAATACCCCTGACAACTCACTTGCAATGATTTTTGCAGCCAGTTCTTTATCCTGTTCGTTCTCCGGTATTGTCACCCCAAACTTTATAATCATTAACCTTCTAAAAAATGCATCAGTAAACTCTATTTCCTTAGGTAGCTCGTTACAATTGAACATCAATTTGGCATAGTCTTTCATTGTAAAAGGTTTCCCGTAAATTTCTCTCGCTTCAATTTCCTCGCCTGATGTTAAGGCTTTGAAGATACTTGAATCCATCTTGCCACTAATTTCAGATGCGTAGTTAAGGATTTTCTTACTAAGCACCGCTCTTGTATAGCCATCCTGCTTTGTAATACTTTCAAGTGAGTAGTTACTGACATTTTCTTTTCCTAACATGGCATTAATGATTTCAAAGAAAACTGATTTCCCATTAGCACCTGTACCATATAAATACAACGCTTTTTCAAGTTTCAGAACACTAGAGCTTATAAATAAGTAACCAATATACTCTGCCAATACCGTTTGTGATTCTATACTCGGGAGTACTCTATTTAGGAACGCAATAAAAATAGGTGCTGTCTTACTGGTATCATACTCAAAGGGTAACTGATACATTAGGAAGTCTGTAGGGTCAAAGTCTGTAATCGAAGTATTGCCGTACTTATCAATACGGAATGTCCCATTCTTCAAATTAATCCTCGTACCTGTATCAGCACTTTCTGAGCTTTGTAGAATAGCTGTAGACATAAACTGTTTATACAATGCATCTACAAATAAGAAATGCTTTGCCACTAGCTCATCAACCCCCATTCTTATAGCTGCACCTAATAAGAACCATTTTATATTCTCATCGCTCAGTATCTTCCAATAAGCACCATTATACACATA
>JBAWXE010000118.1:0-6701 GCA_037144255.1 Bacteroidota bacterium
ATATTTAACTGAATACTTTTGAACTTTCTATTTGCTCAATAAATGTTTCAATTTTTGTAATGCTTTGACCTTCTGAATAAAAGCGTAGGTCACACAGGTCACCTTCAATTATTAAAGTTGGAATACCTAGTTTTTCTTTAATTCGTTGTGGCATTCCGAACCTAGAATTTGAATTATTAAAGCAAGTTTTCGCATTGTGGAAAATCATACCATCAATTCTAAAATCTTTTATCAAATTAGTAAGGATAAGCTCCTTTGCTTCTTCACTTCTATTAATAAATATTTCAGTATATGCCTTTGCAGATGATTCAAATGGGTCTTTTTCGTCGAAAGCATCAAACACCCAGCTATTACAATAGGTAGAAGCTACAATAGCAGCATTGTTTTGAGAAAAAAGATCTGCTAATGATCTCAGCTTACCCCATATTGGCATGCCATCCCAGTAAATTCGACATTTTTCATGCTCTAAGAATCCGATGCCTTTATTTACATTTTCCTTTAACTCTTCTAGAAGAATGCCATAATACTCTTTAGCTATCTCAGTGCCCCTTAATACTACAATTGGCCCCATATGTATAGTAGCATCAAAGAAACTTATTGGTGCAGGTGTTGTTCTAGCTGTCCATAATACTTGTTTCCATAGATCGGTTGCCTCTTTACTTAATCTTAATACTTCTCTAAAACGATCTATATCAAATTTGTTACCACTAACTACTTCACAAAGTGGTACCAACTTTTTAAATTGAGATGCTACATCATCAATTTCAAATTGCCCTACATTATCCAAATACCTGGGTGGCATGATACCATATATAGGCACATTGAATTCTTGAGCATAATAATTGAACCAATCCTGTACTTCTCTACACTGATTGGTATTATAAACAATTATATCAGGTCTAGGAGGTCCATCTAAATTATAATGCTCTGTAAGTGGTGTTTGTTTTTTTAAATAGGATCCAATATCAGCAGTTAAGTATGAACAAATATCGTTTGAGTAGCCAAATTTTGCTGTTTCTGGTATAAAATCACCAGCAGTACGAGTGGCACCCAATAATGCACCATGATTTTCTGGAAAATGTACTTCAAAACCAAATGAACGCAATAACTCAGCAGGTCCTACACTAGTACACCATGCTATCTTTTTATTTGTATCCTTCAATCCCCGAAAGTAATTTCCCATTACTTCCTTTAATATTTTCGCTGATTGTATCTTATACATATCAAGTTGCTTTATCTGATTTTTATTCTAGCATCTACTACTATAGTATTGCTTTCAAATGCCATGATAGGATTCAAGTCCATTTCTGTTATTACCGGAAAATCAGTTACAAGCTGCGATAAACGTTGTATGATCTCAATTACGTTTTCTTTATTTATTCCCTTTTCTCCTCTTATACCGTCTAGCAATTTGGATGTCTTGATATTACTAAGCATCTCAGTTGCCTCTAATTTTGTTACCGGAGCAATTTTAAATACTACATCCTTTAACACCTCAACATAAATGCCACCTAAACCAAACATGATCATATGTCCTAAACAGGGTTTTGAAATCACGCCTGCAATGAGTTCCCTACCCCCCGGTAAAAATTTTTGCACCAGAAATTTCAGATCACTTACCTGAAATTTCTTTTTCATATTCTCAACTATATTTCTTGTTTCTTCAGCTGATTTAACATTAATAGCAACTGCCCCCATTTCACTTTTGTGAATAAGTGTGGATGCATCAGCTTTTAATACAACTGGGTAACCGATTTGAGATGCAGCATTGACAATATCATTAGTATCGATAGCAATTCTCCAATCTGCCACAGGTATTTTATATGCTGATAAAAGTTTGTAAACATCATATGCTGAAAGGAAATCACTATTTGACTGCGTTGCGTTTTTAATGATCTTTTTTGCCTCATTCATATTAACATCAGCAAAGGCAGTTGCTTCTCCAATATTTCTCTTTTGAATTTGACTATATTTATATAAGGCACCCATTGCTTTAGCCGCAGTAGTAGGAAAGCTATAGCATGGTACCCCACCGTCCTTTAGAATTTTGGCTGTTTCTTGAAAACGCTCCATACTCAAATTGGTCATGAAGTTGCATATGATAGGTTTCTTCTTCAAATTGCTCACTTCTACAATTTGGCGAGCTACCTCATCAGTATCAATAAATGGTGCTGTAACATAATTAATGAATATAGCATCAATACTATCTTCTACCATCATTACATCTAGTGCACTTCTAAATTGCGGGCCACCACCTGTAGCTACAACATCAATAGGGTTTCCTATAGTTGCTTCAGGTAGCATAGTTGCTTTTAAAACATCAATTGCCTTTTGTGATAGTGCCGGTATTTGCAAACCTGCATTGATAAGTTCATCTGTTGCTATAACAGCTGGACCTCCAGTATTAGTGATGATACCTACTTTATTGCCTTTAGGAATTGGTTGTGTGGCAAATGCCATTGCTGTCTGACACATTTCCTCTTCATTATTAAAAGTTAGTATGCCAATTTTTTCAAAAATTAATTCTGTTGAAATATCTATCCCAGCCAAAGAACCAGTATGTGATGCAGCTGCTTTAGCACCTTCTTCAGTCCTCCCTGCCTTCATAGCAAGAATCGGCTTCCTTTTAGCTACAACCTTAGCAATCTGCATGAATTCTTTAGGGTTAGAAAGCCCTTCAGTATATAGCATAATAGCTCTGGTGCCTTCATCCTCACCATAATATTCAATAACATCTGATATAGACACATCACAGGCATTGCCATTTGATGCATACATTCTCATGCCAATACCGAGATCAAATAAACTTTGCATCATGAATGCACCTACTCCTCCACTCAAGGCTACGATCGAAATATATCCTGCATCTGGAAAAGTGAATGTAAAATCGCAATAAGCCTTGTATTCCGGATCTGTATTAATGATACCTTGACAATTAGGACCAAATATTCTGATCCCATATTTCTTAGCAGTTGCTAAAAATTCATTCTGAAGTTTGATGCCTTCTTCTCCCATTTCACTAAAGCCTGCAGAATTGATGATAACAGCTTTTATTCCCTTTTTACCACAATCCTCTATTATTTGAGGAACAAATAAACTAGGGATGATCACATGTGCTAGATCTATCTCGTTTGGTACATCAAAAATTGTTGGATATGCTTTGATACCTCTTATTTCATCAACTTTAGGATTTATGGGATAAATTTCACCTGTATAGCCATAATGGACAAGGTTTTTTATGATCACATTCCCAATAGAAAGTTCCTTTGTAGAGGCTCCAATAATGGCAATAGAATGAGGACTAAATAGATAATCCAGTTCGTGAGTCACCTTTTTTGATGATTGCTTTACTGTTTCTATCATAACACTATTTCGTATTTTGAGAATATTTCCAATTCCATATACATCTATTCTGTCTTTAGGCCACTACAGCTGATTTTTTTTCTAATAATTTGTAGTGCCTGTACCCTCCCCATATAGCTGCTCCTATTGCACCTGCATATATAGAATCAGGATGTGCTTTGATAACAAAATCTTTATTACCTTCTTTTAGGGTTTCTTCAATTGCTTGAATCATGCCTTTGTTCAATGCCATTCCACCTGTTAATACAATTGGTGATTCTGCTCTTAATGAGCCCAATAGCTTTATAATGCGAGATGCTATTGATAAATGGATTCCTTTAATGATATCAGGTGTTTTGATACCTCTTGATACCATATTGATCACATCTGTTTCTGCAAGAACAGCGCATATACCTGATGAAACCTCAGGATTATCAGATTCAAGAGAGATAGCACCTACCTCATCAATACTTAAACCCAAATAGCGTGAAATATTCTCAAGAAATTGTCCGGAACCAGATGCACATTGTCCGGTCATTTTATAATCTTCTACTCTGGCATCTTTATTTATTCTAATGGTACGAACATATAATGCTCCTAGATCTACAACTGTTCTTGCATCTGGGAAAAAGAAATGAGCGCCACGAGAATGTGTGGTCATGCCATAAAAGTGTCCTCGTTTCCTTTTTACCAAATCACCTTCACCTGTAGAGGCCAGATATGCAATGTCTTCGTATCTCAGATTGTGTTTATCTAACATCAATTGTACCATTTCATCTGCTACTTGTGTTGGATTACGTTTTCTGATTTTCTCAGTATGCTTGTCTATCAATTTTGGATCTTCAGAATATTCCATCAACACTAGTTTGATGAAATTACTTCCAACATCGATCCCCATAGTATATATATTCTTATTCATACATTAGATTTTCATTGTACAGAAATGATTATGCACTTATTTTTTTAGCACTTGGTAAATCAACATTGATATTTCTTCTTGCAAACATGGCACCACCCAAGGCTCCCATGAATATTGAATCAGTATGAATATTTATTTTTATATCACCATAGTTTTCTTTAACTAATTGTGCCAAATATTTGATTACAGCCTGGTTTCTTGCAACACCACCAGTAAATGTGAATTCATTGAACACACCTCCAGAGCGAGCTATTAGAGACATGGCCCTCATTATAATAGCCTTATGTAACCCTCCAAGAATATCCTCTCGTTTTTCACCAATATTTGTAAGTTCTCTAAGCTCAGCTCCGGCAAACACCGTACAAGTAGAGCAAATAGGTACTTCCTTTTCAGCCTTCATAGCCATGGGGCCTAGTTCGTTTAGAGAAATACTCATCTCATCAGCAATATATCCCAGATACCTTCCACAGCCTGCTGCACAACGGTCATTCATTTGAAAACTTGTAACAAGGCCATACTTATCTACTTGTATTGCTTTAGTGTCTTGTCCTCCAATATCCAATACTGTACGTGTTTCAGGGAAAACAGCATGTGCACCAAACGCATGACATAAAATTTCAGATCGGATACAATCTTCGGGGAAAGGTAGCAAAGCTCTACCGTAACCAGTTCCGGTCATGTTGGCGATATTGAACTCTAAATTTGCTACTTCATATATTCTATCTTTTAAAGACTCAGATACATTATTGAAATCTCCTTTTAATAGATACATCTCTGCATCAAAATTCCTTTCACTTTCTATTGGCAATTGTTCTGGTTTGTCCGGTAGATTATGATATTTATCCTTTAACAGATCTATTGCTTGTTTTATTAGTGATTCAAAATCAAAATTGACTATCTCATTTTCTGCAGCAGTGATACTTTTATCCCATATAGTCATCAATGGTTCAAAAAGAGAGATATCAAATTTCCCTACCTCTTCATTATATTTTTCAGATACTATATCTCTAAAAAATTGGTTTTTTGATCCAAGGTTACCATAGATATAATCATGTTTTATCTTTGGCTTTATGGTTTTTCTGATCTTTCTTAAATGATCTAGTAGTATATCATGCTTTTCTCCTTGGAAATAATTATCACATGATTTTAAAAGCTCATCACCTAATTTGTCAATTCTTACCTTGAATTGTTCATACTGGAATATACTTTCAAGATCAGATAAGTATTTTTTATACTGAGGCTTTTGTTCAATTTCTTTACTCAAATTCTTTTTGAGAATAGAAAACCTAGCATTATAGATAGCTTCCATTCTAGCAATATCTGCAGCAACAGAATAATTTGCTCTGGTATTAGTTATACCACGACCAATTATCTCATCTTGTTCGTTGATGATCACTGCTTTGGATGTAGTTGATCCAAGATCGATACCTAAATAATATTTGCTCATCGTTATTTGAGTTTCCTTATTTAAAATTTAGTTACACTTTTGCTTCTTCTTGTGCTAATATGATCTTACGTTGTCCTAGCATTTGGAAGTAAGATTCAAGCCTGTTTTTGATATTTGCATAAGAAAAATATCGAGGGTCAACAAGATCACTCTCAATAAAACCTACCGGAATTCCACATCTTTGTTCAATTTCTCTCATCATTAATAATTGCCCAGCAGAAAAGGAGTTACAACTCTTAATAGAATTGATCAAGAACCCATCAGCTTTATATTCTTTGATATAATATTCCAACAGATCAACTCTTTGTGGCAGATTGAGGTTTGTATAGCATCCCATACAGTATTTAGCAAGACTTTCTAATGGCTTTCCGGGCTCATGTCTGAATCCTTGATCATATACACCTCCAACTTTTGTGTAAGTTGACGCTACAATAACAGCCCCCATATCGTAGAATATTTTCCAGAATTCTCTAAAATTGGTCCAGTTAGGAGGCCCTTCTACTACTAATCGGAAACGCTCTTCTTTCATTTCACCTTCCGGTGTCACAGGTAGCAATCCTTGCTCCAGTCTTTCAGTTACTTCATTATATAGTTCTTGATAATATTCAACTGCTTTTTCGGTTCCTCTAAATGCAGTAAAGAGAGGTCCCATATAATATACACCAGCAAAATATGAATCGATTGGAGAAGGCCTATTCTTAGCTGTTTGTAACACTTTAACCCACAGATCTTCAGCTTTTGCAGAATTTTCAAGCATTGTTGAAAGTCTGTCAAAATCTAGTTTCTTACCAGCAACCTTTTCCATTTTAGGTATCACATCTTCTTTCAGTTGCTTTACCATATAGTTTACCTGATCTTCAGTTATTGATCCATCTTCTTGATATGGTGTATGTAACATTGCAATTTCCACACCTGGGTACAATCTTTCAAGGTTTTCAAACCATTTAAGGAATGTGAAACATCCAGTATAGCTTAATAACAATAGGTCTGGAT
>JBAWXE010000119.1:0-6660 GCA_037144255.1 Bacteroidota bacterium
GATCAGGTCTGCGAACTACTACAAATATACGAAATGGGGCTAGGGGGTAACAAATATTTGTTTTTGTGAATGGTTAAGTTGAACTAGATTGAATGCTAGTGATAATCTTTTTAATTGATACAATTGCAGATCCTAATATCAACAACATCGCTATTATATCAAAGCAGACTAATCCCCAAGTAATTCTTTTCTGACCATCAACAAACAAGTATTGATTCTCTTTATTATATAATACAGTGAAATTGCTTGGTATGCTTTTAGAATCATTGCTTTTATACAGAACTGTATCTAGGCATTCAGCTTTGTTAAACATATTCATGTACTTAATAACTAACTTATATTCATTTGGTGCATCTTGCTTAGCACCTATAATAGATAACACTTTAGCTTCTGCTGTTTCCTTACTCAACATAAATTTACAATGGTTAATTGTAGTCCCTATTCCATATAAGAATAATACAATTGCAGCTATGAGTACCAAAATATTTTTTAGCATACGCAGCGTGTTCATTTAAATTTGTGGTACACTTTACTCAATATAATATTTCCACCTATATCATCCTGACATACTAGAATATTCTCTTTTAAAAGCCTATAAATAATTGCCTTTTCAAGTTGTGGATCTGAAACGTTTTGTAAAGCCCCACTATTTGAAATATACTTATGAAATATACTGTCACTAGTAATTTTACTTATTGAATTAAATATGGAATCATCCATAAAATACTGTTCTAAGGGTTTAATCTTATCGGTATAATTAATAGGATTCCTTAAGTCTGAGTAATTGTTGCATTTAACATCATTAGGTATCAAGTCGTCAGTTGAGCAAACAACAATTTTAGTAGTACCGCTATTTGAGATTTTTATTTTAAAATAAAAATATGTTGTACCATTTATGCTATTCTTTTTACAATAATCTAAATATTGTAGATAGGCATTACTATTGGAAAATGAGAAGAATCCTCTATCATTAATATACCCATTCTGACTTTTGGCTGAAAATGCTAATAAGGTGAAAATAACAACTAGAATGTGTTTCATTTTGATATGGATAAGTATATAAAAACTACCCTGTTTGTATTTAAAGATAAGGTTTTTGGTGTGTTTTTCTGATAGCCCTGACATTTACGTATATTTATGCAATATGAATCAAAGAAATGTATTGTACTATATATTTTCGGTGGTGAGGATACTGCTGTATCCCTTTGCGCTGATATATGGTGCTATAGTGTGGCTGAGGAACAGACTGTATGATGCGGGGTTTTTCTCGTCTATAGAGTTTAGTGTACCTGTGATAACAGTAGGGAACCTATCGGTAGGGGGGACAGGTAAAACACCCCATGTAGAATACCTGATACAACTACTGCAATACCAATATAAGGTAGCTACTATGAGCAGGGGTTATAAGCGCAGAACACAGGGTTTCCTGATAGCAGATGCGAATACCAATGCCATAAAAATAGGTGATGAGCCTATGCAGTATCATCTTAAGTTCCCCGAGGTGGTGGTGAGTGTGGCAGAAGAACGTATGACAGGTATACCCCAACTACTGCAACGCAGACCTGATGTAGAAGTGGTACTGCTGGATGATGCTTACCAGCACCGGTCGGTAAAGGCAGGGCTGAACATGCTGATAACAGACAGTGCAAAACCTTTCTACAACGACTATGTGATGCCATATGGCAGCCTGCGTGAAAGCAGAACGGCCTATAAACGTGCTGATGTGATCATAGTATCGAAATGTGCGAAGGATATGGATGTGGCTACTGCCAAGGAAATGGAAAGGCGTATAGCACCCACTGCTACACAGCAAGTGTTCTTTACCGCTATACAATATGAGCAGCCTTACGATTTCTACACACATGAGCCTGTAGTGCTGAAAGATAATCATGCGGTGCTGGTATGCTGTATAGCCAAGCCCGAACCGCTGGTGCAACATCTGCAACAAGTAACCAAGGATGTGCATGTGTTGACGTACCCGGACCATCATTATTTTCTGAGTAAGGACCTGGAAGAAGTGAAAGCTGCCTATGAGAACTGGAGCGTGGACAATAAAGTAGTGATAACCACAGAGAAAGATGCTGCCCGCCTGCACCTGCATATAGACAAACTGAGAGAATGGGGTATACCCATAGTGGTACTACCTATAAGTGTGGCAGTATTGTTTGGCAAGGAAGCTGCACTACAAAGTATAGTAAGAGGTTATGTAGAGAAAGTAACTACGGAGAATAATATGGTAGAGGGGAGCGAGTGGTAGGCGATGACCTGCAAGCAAAACACGTATCTTTATAAAGATAAACAAATATATGGCTGCCAAAAAGAGTAAAGCGTCGAGGAAAAAGAAAGCGGATGTGCATAAAGAGGTGCTGAAAGGGAAATTGGAACTGACCCGTAGCGGTATGGGTTTTGTGATAGTGCAGGGTATGGATAAAGACATACTGGTGAAGCGAGAGAACGTGAACAATGCCCTGAACGGTGATGAGGTGAAAGTGGAAATAGCCAAACATGGTAAGCCGGGTGGCAGAGTAGAAGGTGTGATAGTAGAAGTGACCCGCAGGAAACAAAATGATTTCAGCGGAAGGCTGGATGTGAGACCTCATTTTGCCTTTCTGATACCGGATAGTGATAAGATGCCTGTGGACATATACATACCACTGCACCTGCTACATGGCGGGCAGAATGGTGATAAGGCCATGGTGCGCATAGTAGAATGGAGCGGACATACCAAGAACCCTGTGGGCGAAGTGGTAAGTGTGCTGACCAATGAAAGTGCCAATGAAGTAGCGATGCAGGGGATATTGGTGGAGAATGGTTTCCCGCTGACGTTCCCGGATGATGTGCTGGAAGATGCGGCACGATACCCCGAAGGTGTGGACAAGCATGAAGTGAAGAAACGCAAAGACCTGCGCGATGTACTGACCATGACCATAGATCCTGTGGATGCTAAGGACTTTGACGATGCGATATCCTTCAAGCCACTGAAAGGGGGAGGCTATGAAATAGGTGTGCATATAGCAGATGTGAGCCATTATATAGAGGCGGATTCGCCGCTGGATAAAGAAGCCTATAACCGAGCCACGAGTGTGTACCTGCCCGACAGAGTACTACCTATGCTGCCCGAAAGGCTATCGAATGAACTGTGCTCACTAAGACCTAATGAAGATAAGTATACCTTCTCGGCGATATTTGAGATAGGGAAGAATGGTAAAGTAAAAGACCATTGGTTGGGTAAGACCATTATACGGTCGCAAAGGAGATTTACCTACGAAGAAGTACAAGAGATAATAGAAGGTAAGGAAGGAGATCATGGAGATGTAATACATATACTGAATGATATAGCACAGAACCTGAGAGCGCAGCGATTTAAGAAAGGTGCTATCAATTTCTCGTCGCAGGAAGTGAGGTTTCAACTGGATGAGACAGGGCGACCTGTAGGTATAGTGATCAAAGAAAGTAAACATGCACATCAGCTGGTAGAGGAGTTTATGCTACTGGCCAATAGAACCGTAGCAGAATATGCATCGGGCATTATAGTAAAAGATAAACCATTGCCATTCCCTTACAGAGTACATGATGTACCTGATGAAGATAAACTGAAGATGTTCTCGCTGTTTGCGGGGCGTTTCGGGCATAAGCTTGACCTGAGTACACCGGAGGGCATAGCCAAATCTTTCAACGAAATGCTGGAGATAGTGAGAGGTAAACCAGAGCAACATGTGCTGGAGCAACTGGGTATACGCACTATGTCGAAAGCGGTATATACTACGGATAATATAGGTCACTACGGACTAGGGTTTGAGAACTATTGTCATTTTACATCGCCTATACGCCGTTACCCGGATGTGCTGGTGCATAGAATACTGGCAGAGTGCCTGGCGGGAGATATAAAACCTATCAAGCATTTGGAACAACAATGCCGACACTGCTCTGACCAGGAACGCAGAGCCATGGAAGCAGAACGTACCGCCAATAAATATAAGCAGGTAGAATACATGCAGGGCTTTGTGGGAGAAGAATTTGATGCGGTGATAAGCGGTGTGGCGAGTTTTGGATTTTGGGCAGAGACGGTGGCACATAAGTGCGAGGGCATGGTATCGCTGACGGACCTATCGGAGTATGATGATTTTGAACTAAAAGATGGAGAGTATGCATTAGTAGGCAGAGGTACAGGTATACGATTTGCGATGGGAGATAATGTGAGAGTGCGAGTAGTATCTGCTAACTTGGAGAAAAGGCAAATAGACTATATGGTGCTGGATATGCCTGTATCTGCTAATAAGAGAAGAAAAATAACAACAACTACAAAACGTAAAAAATAATACATGCATTCGTTTGCGGAGTTAGTACAATCATTTGAAGAAGATTTTTTAAAGACATTACCCTTTCCTACAGAGCCTGATAGCCTATATGAGCCATGCAGATACCTACTGCAACTAGGCGGTAAACGAGTAAGGCCTGTGCTGTGCCTGATGGGCAATGAACTGTTTGGGGAGATAAGCAGTGATGCTTACTATGCAGCCAAGGGTGTAGAGCTGTTCCATAATTTTACATTGATACATGATGACATCATGGATAAGGCACCACTGAGACGCGGCAACCCTACGATACATGAAAAATATGGTATGACCGCGGGTATACTGTGCGGAGATGTGATGTGCATATATGCTTACGATCAGCTGGCACATATCAGGCAATCGCTGCCGCAGATACTGCAGTTGTTCAACAAGACATCAATAGAAGTGTGCGAGGGGCAGCAATTGGATATGGACTTTGAGCAGCGTAATGATGTGAGTATAGATGAGTATATACATATGATAGGGCTTAAGACATCGGTACTACTGGCATGTAGTCTGAAGATGGGAGCCTTGCTAGGAGGTGCGACTGAAGGAAATGCGAATAAGCTGTATGAGTTTGGGAAGAATATGGGTATAGCTTTTCAGCTACAGGATGATTACCTGGATGCTTTTGGAGATACTGAGAAACTGGGTAAACAGAATGGTGGTGATATACTAGCCAATAAAAAGACCTACCTGATGCTGAAAGCATTGGAGAATGCCAATGAGGACCAGAAGAGGGAAATATACCACTGGCTGCAACAAGATGATGCAGGGAAAGTGGGGGCAATGCTGTCACTATTCCGAATAGTGGGGGCAGATGCGGCATGTAGAGAGGCAGTGAATCATTATTCGCAAAAAGCATTTGATAGCCTGGAGGAAGTAGCCGTGGTGAGCAAGCGCAAAGAAGAGCTACACAAACTGGCCAGCTATCTATTGCAACGAGAAAAATAATTGTATAATTTTCGATATGGCATTTTAAATAAGAGAACGTATGAAATACTGGCTAGTAAAATCTGAACCTGTAAAATATAGCTGGGACAAATTTGTGAAAGATGGCAAGACCATGTGGGATGGTGTGCGCAACTATGCTGCACGTAATAACCTGAGGGATATGCAGCCGGGAGATCAGGTGTTCTACTACCATAGTAATGAAGGACTGGAAATAGTGGGTATAGCAGAAGTAGTAAAAGCTGCTTACCAAGACCCCACCACTGATGATACCAACTGGGTAGTGGTGGACCTTAAACCTGTAAAGGCATTGCCACAGCCTGTGACACTGTCACAGATAAAGGCTGAGCCTGCACTGGAGAATATTGGGCTTGTGAGGCTTTCCCGACTATCGGTAAGTGCGGTGACAGATGCAGAGTATAGGAAGATACTGAAGATGGGTGGGGTGAAATAAGCATATTTAGATACACAGAAAAAAGAAAATATAATGATCATAGATAGACTAGAGAATGCAGGTTTATATAATTTTCATGAGGGGATCAATAAGGCCTTTGAATACCTAAGGACCACTGACCTGATAGCGCTACCTACCGGTAAGCATGTGATAGATGGAGATAAGCTGTTTGCACTGATGCAAGAGTATGATACCATAAGTACAGAAGGACAACAGCTGGAAGCGCATAAGAAATACATAGATGTGCAGTACATGATACAAGGTGCAGAGCTGGTGGGGCATGTACTGCTAAATGGACAAACAGCATCGAAAGCATATGAGGCAGAGGGTGACTATCATCTGTTTGCTGAAAAGCCTACTTTCTATAGTAAGATGGATGCAGGAACATTTATGATATTTTTACCGGGGGACCTGCATATGCCATCGCTACAAGTGAACGGAGCGGAGAAAGTAAGGAAGGTAGTGGTGAAGGTGGCGGTGTAACGAATAGATAATATTATTTGATCACCAGTGAATACTTTTTGATGGGATAAATTCACAGATCAATAATTCTTCTATGGTTTCGAGAAATACAATTGGATATTTTCTTTTGTAGGAAATGCACTTATAGCCAAGAATAGCACGTTGCGGGTCGCGACAAACTGCATGGTTTCTGCGAGAATCAGAAAGTTTAATAAAGAAATCGTAAATATCGTCTGTGAATTTTTCAGCGGTTGTTATTAATCCTTTAGATTCTATATACCAAGCAATTTCAGCGACGCTATCTGCAACGGATTCCTTAATTATTACTTTTCGCCAGCCCATTTTTTTATTAGCTTTTTGCTGTGAGCTCTGGCTTCTTCGATAGATAAAAGTTTTTCTGGTCTTGTTTTTAAAGCGGCTTTTTTTTGTAATTCTTCGTAACTTTCTATTGGCAAAACC
>JBAWXE010000120.1:0-6628 GCA_037144255.1 Bacteroidota bacterium
TGGTAAAAGAATACCTCACAGAGCTGGCTTTTCTGGCTGAGACCGCTGGTGCTAAGGCGATCAAGAATTTCACTCAGAAATTACCTCATCCCGATAGCCGCACTTTCGTGGGTAAAGGTAAACTGGAAGAGATACGTGAATATGTCAAGGCCAAAGGTGTGAACCTTATAATTTTCGATGATGAACTTACGGGTTCTCAAATAGGTAATATAGAAGAGGCTCTGGGTACTAAGACCATAGATCGTAGTGATCTGATACTTGATATTTTTGCTAGTCGCGCCAAAACAGCTCAGGCTAAGGTGCAGGTAGAACTGGCTCAGTACCAATACATCTTACCACGACTGAAAGGTATGTGGAAACACCTGGAACGTCAGGGCGCGGGTATTGGTTCTCGTGGCCCGGGTGAGTCTGAAATTGAAACAGATCGTCGTATAGTTAAGGATAAGATATCATTACTACGTAAGCGCTTATCTGAGATTGATAAACAGGCCATGACCCAGCGTCAGGAACGTGGCACATACATTCGCGTAGCCTTAGTAGGTTATACCAATGTAGGTAAGAGCACACTAATGACTTTGCTCAGCAAGTCCGATGTTTTTGCAGAGAATAAACTATTTGCTACACTCGATACTACTACTCGTAAGGTGGTATACGAACAAACCCCTTTCCTGCTCAGCGATACGGTAGGTTTCATTCGCAAACTCCCTCACCATTTGGTAGAAAGTTTCAAAAGTACTCTTGACGAGGTGCGCGAGGCTGATTGTCTCTTACATGTAGTAGATATTTCGCATGGCGCCTACGAAGATCAGATAGGTGTTGTAAATAAGACCCTTCAGGACATTGGTGCTTTCGATAAGCCAATGCTCACCATCTTCAATAAAATGGACCTCTACGAAAAGATTAATTTCGATCCTTGGCTCGATCCCGAAGTAAAGGCCGATCTTGAAAAGGACCTGCGCCGTCGCTGGGAAAATCTTACCAATGGTGCTTGTGTCTTCATTTCAGCTACAGAGCGTCTCAATATAGATATGCTGCGCGAGGTGATATTGAATAAGGTGAAAACCCTCTATCAGGAGCGTTATCCGTATCTCACTCAGTTTTATTGATCTTATAAATAATCGTGCATGTTTGTTTCAGCTATAGAGAAGGTCAATAATTTTACAAGGCCCATTCATACCATTACTCGTACTTACGCTGGGCTTATCAGTCCGGGTACTGCCACTTTCTTTTTTGTGAACGAAGAGGGTGTTGCTATTACTTGCAAACATGTCATGGACATCATAGCTCAGACAGATGCTATCAATCATCATTATAATGCTTTCAAAATTGAGCGTGATAGACTAGTAAAGGATCATTCATACACCGCGAACTTGCAAGCCCTCGAGCAGAAGTATAATATGTGGGCAGAAACGCTTATACAGCTCAAGAATGCTTTCCGCAATTCATTCGATCAGGTTACGGGTTTTCAATGGTATATGCATCCTACACTCGATCTGGCTATTCTCAAATTCAATGGCTTTAATCAAAAATTCTACAATTCTCACGCTACTTTTGTCAGCGATCCTCGCAAAGTAAAACAAGGTAGGTCTTTATGTCGCTTGGGATATCCTTTCCCCGAGTTCAATAATTTCTCTTACGATCATTATACTGACGATATAGAATGGAACAACATAGGTGTTCAGGATTCACCTAGTTTCCCTATAGATGGTATTATTACTCGTTACGGTGCAGTTCCGGGTGGTCAGGTAGCATCCATAGAAATGAGCACTCCCGGCCTTCGCGGGCAGAGTGGGGGTCCTTTATTCGATGTAGATGGTCTTGTCTATGGTATGCAGTCTATGACACAGCACCTGCACTTAGGTTTCGATATTCACGAACTGGAGATCATCAACAATGGCACTAGGGCAAAGGTTTCTAATTATCCTTTCTTGCATGTTGGTCATTGTGTACACGTAGATCGCATCAAAGATTTTCTGCGCGAGCACAATGTCAAATTCTACGAAGAATAGTCACTACTGCACTACTACTTTCTGTACACTTTTTTCGGTAGTTCCTTTATCCCATGTCATCAGGTACATACCTGTAGCCAGGCTATGTATATCTATAGTGTTCAGTGTATTTGTTACAGTTTCCTGATATAATACTCTGCCTGTTACGTCTTGCAATATAATAACACCCTTAGCCTCAGGTACACTTACATGTATCATTTGGCTCGCAGGGTTAGGATATACGTTCAATGTTTGTGTGGCAGTACTAGTATTGCCTATTCCCGAATTGAATGAATACTCATAAGCACCTATATCTATTACTCCTCCAAATATGCGGTTGTTACCTGCATAGTCAGTAGCATAAGGGCTTATAAATGCCACATCCCCACTATTTACACAGGCCGATGTAGATAGCAGGTAGAAATTAGCAGTGGTAGCATCTTCTGTTACATTGCTCGTCAGGGTGGGCGATACCATATTCGGATTCGGCCCTATTAAATTTGTATTTGTATCTCCGTATACATTACAAATTACACCGGCAAGTATATTCACATCTACATAGAATGCCTTATGTATCCAGTTATAAGCAAACCTCAAAGTATTCTCTTGTCCCCATATATCTACACTTATAGAGCTCGATGCTGTTTGGCTCCCTGTTACATTCGCAAAGAAAACATTGTTCTTCATCACCACATTACTGGTATCTGCACTTACAGATATACCACCTGCATGCACTAGGTTCGTTTTGTTATTCACTATATCATTGTTCGATATCTCTATGTTGCACTTTGGCGCAGCTACATATATCCCTCCGCCAAACTGTGCGCTATAGTTATTGGCTATTATATTGTTGCGAACTGTATAGGCAGCCTCACCCGTACTTATACCACTACTGTCATTATCTATTCTTATAGCACCACCACCATAGGCAGCACTGCATACACTGCTCGTATCTTGGTTATTGCTTATCAGGTTCATGTTCATGTCCACTATCCCATAGGCGCAGTTAATGGCAGCTGTTTGTTGTGCATTGTTATGGTGTATCATATTACCACGTAGGGTCACTTCGTTGCCGGCCACAGTTATGGCCGCACCATTCCCTTTCGATATGTTTTGGTATATCTGGTTATTCTCTATCAGCGCATTGCTGCCCATACAGTTGATTACTCCTTGCGTGTTTGTATTGCTGAACAGTTTATTATCATGTATATAGCTGTATCCGGGCATAAAGCCACTCGATATCATTTGCACTACTGCATAGCTCGTATTATTACTGATACTGCATCCGCTCATTTCTATTTGGTACGATGGGTCGCTCACCAGTTGTATGATGGCATTATGACTTTGATTATGATAGAAACTGCAATTCTTTATTTGCAAGGCTCTTTTCACAGTGAATTTCGCACTTATCCATCCCATCCCATCTTTTGTATCAGCTATCTCACAGTACTGCATAGCCGATGAGTCCGGGTTGATACCCGAATATTGCAAGAACTGTATACCGTGCCAGCCACCCGCATCTACAGTATCTACATTCCATTGCGTAGTATTCTCTGCATGAAATTTCACGGTCTGTATCGCATTGCCCACAGCATATAAGGCCCCATCTACCTCCAGCGAATACATCCCCATGAACATCACATCTACCCCCGGGTCTATTACCAGTACTTTATCTCCCGGTATATATACATCATTAGCTATCAGGTACGGTGATCCTGCCAATGTCCAGTGCCCATACACATCAGGTGTGGTTATGGTAGTACTGGCATGTACTATATGAGTACAAAGAACTAGTAGTAATAAAGCAATTCGTTTCATACAGAATATCTTAGATGTCATCTTAATTAGTACACAATAATAGCAATATACTCAATATCATTTTACTATACTCAGCACTTGTGTTTCACTACACTTATCATTATATACTCTTGCAAAATAAGTCCCACTAGGTAAATGGCTCAGGTCTATAGATGTGTCTTGTTTATCTAAAATGCAGGTATATACTTGCTGACCAATATTATTGTAAATACACAAGTTGTGCCTCGCAGGATTTGCAATGTTAATGTGGATATTCCCTTGGGATGGATTTGGCGATATACTAATATCGACCAATCCTTGGATGGTCTCTATACCTACTGGGTAGGTTATCTTGCGTATGCGTGCATTTTCATAATCTGCGATATATACATTATTATGGAAATCAACAGCTACATTGAATGGAAAATAAAATTCAGCATTTAGCGGGTTGCCATTATCGCCAAAGAAGCCTTGAGTACCATTTCCTGCTATGGTTGTGATGATTCCTGTACTTGCATTTACTTTTCGTATCTTCTGATTTTCTCTATCTGCAATATATACATTACCAGCTGTGTCTGTTCTAACACCATAAGGGTTTCTTAAAGAAGCCTGTAAGGCTGGACCATTGTCACCACCAGAGCCTTGTATGCCATTTCCAGCTACGGTATAAACATTTCCAGTTAGGGCATCTACTTTACGTATTCTATTGTTTCCTGGTTCCGTAAAAAAAATATTTCTATGGCCATCTACAAATAGTGTCCAAGGGGCTAGTTGCGCCTGCGTAGCTATAATACCTTCAGCTGTAGAACCACCACTCAAAACACCAGCCACAGTAGTAATGATACCAGTCGTAGCTGATACTTTACGTATAAGCCGATTTTGTGGATCAACAAAAAATACATTATTAGAATCATCTACAGCTATACCTGACGGAGTACTTAATTCTGCTAAAACTGCGGGCATATTATCACCTGAATTTCCATATACACCTGTTCCTGCAATAGTTGTGATTATACCTGTAGTTTGGCTTACTTTCCTAATTCTATTATTGTAATTATCAGCAATTAAAACATCGCCATAATGATCAATTGCTACACTATGTGGTGCATTAAGCTTTGCATGTATTGCCAAATCATTATCACCAGAATATCCTGCAGTATCATTTCCTGCCACTAAGGAAATAATTCCAGTCGAGACAGTGATTTTACGAATTTTAGATAATGTAAAATCTACATAATAAACATTTCCGCTATCATCTAATGCCAAATCAAATACATCACAAATATTTGCATTAATTGCAAGTCCGGTATCAGCCTCTGCGCAAATGCCTGTACCTGCAAAAGTGGTAATTGTGCCTTGTGCATGTAACCCAAATGGTAGGAGTAGTAAGATGAAAAAATATATTAAAAAATATCGCATGGTATCATCGGTGATCAGTTAAGCTTACAATTCAAATATAATCATTATTTGTTCACAGAAATACCCCTTCCCCCTTATCAATCGCTTATATATTCCACCCAAAAATATGGTTCCTATTATTTGGACTAGGCTACCCTCATTTCGTATCTTTACCTCAGATCAAGGTTCTCATATCTACTGTAAGTAGATATCTCCTCAGCCTATACAAAAGGCACATTACTCACCGGAAACAAATCGGTAATGAATCGGTAATCGGTCGGTAATCGGTCGGTAAAGAATCGGTAAACAGCCGGTAATTTTTCGGTATTAACTGTAATTATTTAACCTCCATCAATTGTCGCATTACTCACATTTATCATATTTTCGCATTACCTCCGTGTAACCCAAATGTAACCCTGTGTAACCTGCAAAGCATTGATTATCAGTAGTTTGCGTTTTTAATAGGCGATAAAAAAATCAAAGAGAATGTAACCTTTGCTCCTTCATGGTCCTCAGATCTACCCTAGGGAGATATTTCCTGAGCATATGTAATTAGCTAAATATGGTAAACTATTTTCAGAACTAGGCATACTTTTTTCTATTTCATTCCTCAATATCCAATTATATTCTACAAAATTAAATAAGAGCTGTTTAATAATTCTTTCATAATAATATAAACTCCAAAACCCTTGATAACCCACACTTATTAATTTGATAATCAATACATCATATCGCCAACCCTTCTTTTTGGCAAGGATTTTGTTTAACTTTCTAGTAAGGGGTTATTGTTCTACCCCCCTCTAAAAAATCACCGTATGAAGTACCAAGCAAGAGAACTCCTGGTAATCGGAAAGGTAGCTCAACACTGGCAGGAGGATTTTGATCAAAAAGTGGATGAGCTCATGTCTATTGTGAGTAAAGTAGACAACGAACGTAGCATACAAGACTCAGCAGAGATCATGGATGTATACAACAAGACAGACGACCACCGTTCTGCCAAAAACAAGAAAAGAAAGCCTGTCCGCGACGATAGACCTTTCGAATTCCTCGTATTTCGAAACTAATCCAACGATCTATTGAGAAAATCTACAAAAGGTTTCATGGTCTTACATACCGACATGCATTTAGATGCAAAAGCCTTACTGCTCACTACCTCATCGGCAATATGATGTACCACAGTGAAGCTTTTCATCTTTAGGTACTCTATAGCCGCATTATCGGCTGTATAGCCTTTAGGCAGGTTTTTCAAGGCTTCTCCATCTATCTCTCCAAACATCTTTTTGAAGGCTTTACCCTCTACTATACCCTTGAATTCAGGGAAATTATAGTCTATTTCCTGGCGTATCAGCTTCAGTTGTGCTGCTTCAGGCATCCATACACCGCCTCCCACAAAGCTTTTACCACCTGGTTCTATATGCACATAATAGCCTGCTCCCATGTGTTTA
>JBAWXE010000121.1:0-6476 GCA_037144255.1 Bacteroidota bacterium
GGGTTGTATTTTTTAAAATTTGCTGCAAATATATTACTCTATTGCATTAGAAAAAGAAAATATTGATGATGAAGCTTAAAATATATGACCTGAATCAGGCTAATAAAGAAACAATTAACAACTATAGGGCCAGTATATGATGAAATAGGCGTAATTTTGCCATACATTATATACATTGTGACCTTGCCAATGGCATAGTCTTGTGTTTGTAAGCATGCGTTGCAGCGATAATGTACTATTAGCGCTTAAAAAAATTTTGAATTAATTTATGAATGCCCCCAAGTTTGCTCATACTTCATCTTCGATACATCACGAGTTCAGAAAGCGTATCAACGATTATTTTTCACATAAAGGCATTGCACATACAGGCAATGCGCAATTATATATTAAAGCTATCATATTGATAAGCAGCTATGTAGCAGTATATATACATCTAGTATTCTTTACCCCAATAGTATGGGTGGCTATACCTGAGTGTATGCTGATGGGTATACTTACTGCAGCATTAGGATTCAATATAATGCATGATGGAGCTCATGGTAGTTTTAGTAAGCATAAATGGCTGAACAGGCTAGCAGCATTGAGTTTGGATTTTTTAGGTGCCAGCAGCTTTATGTGGAATACCAAGCATAATGTAGTGCACCATGCCTATACTAATATTGATGGTATAGACGATGATATCAATGCACGTCCTTTTCTACGCCTATGCGATACGCAGAAATATTATAAAGTACATAAGTATCAACATTTGTACTTTGGTTTCTTGTATTCATTATTATACATGTTCTGGGTATTCTTTACAGACTACAAAAAATACTTTACTAACCATGTAGGCATCATGCCGGTACAAAAAATGAAATGGAGTGACCATGTTATTTTTTGGGCATCTAAGATATTGCATATACTAGTGTATATTGTAGTACCTATTTATTTTGTTGGGTTTGCATACTGGATCAGCGGATTCTTAATATATAGTTGTGTAGCAGGTTTTGTATTATCTATCGTCTTTCAATTGGCGCATACGGTGGAAGAGACCTCTTTCCCTCAAGCTGTACAACCAATGAATAAAATAGAGGATGAATGGGCATTGCATCAATTGAAAACCACTGCCAATTTTGCTACTACAAATAAATTCATCACCTGGATGGTAGGAGGACTTAATTTTCAGGTAGAACATCATTTATTCCCTAAGATATCGCATATACACTACCCTGCTATCAGTAAGATAGTAAGAGATACCTGTAAAGAAATGGGTGTAACCTACATAGAGCATCCTAAAATGAGACAGGCTGTAGCATCGCATGTAATGCACCTGAAAAGAATGGGTCAACACGCCTAAAATATTTACAGTTCCCTGTGTACGCATTACCGAAACACCTAGTGGCCTATAATTAAAGGTACCAATGTTACCATTAATACATCACCTGTAAATGGTATTGTAAACCCAAGTATATCGATGGGCAAGCATGCTATGAACATTACCTTATCAGCAATATAGTAGGGGCAACAGATTATTATAAGACAGACTGAGCCGTATGAACAATACTATATCCTTACAAAAATTACCAGCGGGTATCTACTTACTACAACTGAGAGACAAAACAGGAGAGCAAGAAGTAAGAAGAATTGTAAAACAATAAGCAGTATTCATAAAAACGACAATAATAAAAATGCTCCTATAAAATATAGGGGCATTTTTATTAAATTAGATGCTGCAAACAAAAAAACAGCTATGAAAAAACACATTTATATACTACTAGCTCTTATACTAACTTTTATCTCCTGTAAAAACTTTTATGGCACTTATACTATTACTCCCCAAAGACTTAAAGAGCAGCTTCAAAAAATAGACACCAACAAGAGTGGCTACGTAAAAAATGACCTTATCATGCCTGCTGTGGCTAACGGTGTAGCATCAGGAGCTGTGAGCGGTGCGATGAAAGGCGTATTAGAAAAAAGGTCGGAATATTTTAATGCTATTGAAACCTTGAAAGTTGTTAATCAAAAAGGCATAGAGGTTGACATGCCGGTATTGCTCAGCAGTACTGCTAGGTTTACCTATAAAAACAACAAGCATGCACAGATGTATGTATCTTCTTTGTACTTAGATGATAGTTTGATCTATGGCAGCAGATCGCACTTACTAAATATACCTATGAAGGCAGTATATATAGACAGCGTGACTAAAATTCAGATACAGCAGTAGTAGTGCTGAGATACGGTCTCTACACAGATACCTTATATATTCTTCTCGTTGTAAATAAAGCAAGTGTTAATAAGCAAGTGTTTGGATATCTCGAACTTCTGTTTTTCATCCAGAATATTGAAATCGCGACTCATAAGACCAAAGCCCTCATCATAACCTATTAAAGTAGTAGCTGCAAAATTGATGGTCTCCAGCGCTAACTCCTTCAGGTGTACACAACCTTCGCTACCACCTATGGTGTGCAAAATAGCTTTGGTAATACCTCTTTCTATCTTTAAGCCTATGAGTAGTTTTGCTTTTTCTGCTACCATAGGACATGATGCATGAGGATGACTGGCCAGTTCGCTTTTGGCATGTACAATGGTCTTGGTATGAGGATCGATATGGATATTCAAGCGGATAAGGTGATAAGGATCTAAAAGCGTAGCCTCTAACATCAGATTACCATTCTCCAGCTCGAAAGCCTCTACACCTATGTCTCTTTTTGATACCAGTCGTTTTACGGGTATTCTTTCCATTTTATCTTCTGCAGAACGCATGATGTAAGCTTTAGTACTAGATGCAAAGCACCTGAATATCTGTGGGGTAAAAAATGATCATGATCATGCAATTACAATACATCTGTCATGTACCAAGCTACTAATACTTGGGTAGTAACAATTTTGCAGTACCCTTACTGATATGCATAGTATCTAAATGCCCCATTAGCTTTCTATCTTCAGAAATGAGGTGCATATGAACATAAGTGTCGTGATGGGTAAATATAGCCTGATGTTGAGTAGAGAAGAAACCTAATAGTTCTACATTACTATTGGTAACCTTATAATGTCGTTGCCCTATGCGTGCATCTTCGGGCGAGGACACTTTTGTACCGGCAGGTAGATCAACGACATGAACGGAAGCGCTATCCATATTTGCAAGTATCTTAAAGAAAAACGGGCGGGGGAAATGTTTAGTGGCAGTATCCAGATAGGTTTCCAACTGAAGTATAGTTTGAACAGAATCCGGAATAGGACATTGTACCCAATCCCTTATATGTGCATAACCAAAGAAAGGTGCTTGTAGATGGAATGTCTTTGTGACCTGCATAACGGTATCATTTATTACCTGCGACCTATATGCTGTACCATCCAGTATGATTATCTCGCCGGCAAGAAAGGCCACAGGTCCTAAACCGTATAAGTGTTCCTTATTGGCAATAGTATCGACATTGATAGTAGCAAAAAGTTCGCCCTTCCTCATCACATTCTTCATGGCACCTACTATCTTAGGTGAGGGGTCATTGACCTGCTCTTTATGTGTAGTAGAGCGGCAACTAAAAATGAGCAAAGCAGTGCTGCATACTAATACTGTGTGAAAGAGGGATCGAGTCATTTTCTATGGCGAGTTGTTGCTACAACAAAACACACAAAAGTATCTACAAAAAACAATGACATGCATCATTTATCTACACAATAGATAGTTACTTTTTGGCCAGTGTGCGGATATAATTGATCAAAGCCCAACGTTTTTCATCAGAGAGAATTGCCTTGTAAGAGGGCATAGGTGCCCTACCCTCAGATAATTTCCAAAAGAGTGAACCATCAGTCTCATTTTGTATCAATGCTGAAGTATGATCGGCAGGTTTGGGATTCAGGCTCACTGCAGCTATACCATCGCCTTTGCCCGTAGTACCATGGCAAGGAGAACAATAACGTGTGTATATCCTTTCTCCTTCTGCCAAAGATGCAGCATTGCCAGCAAGTGGATTCTTACTACTATTGGCAGTAGCAGGCGCCTGCCAAGGCACTTTGGTCTGCGCTACACATTGCCCTGATAGAAAAGCAAAACTTATGATCATTATAATACCTAATACCCTTATCATATAAACATCAATTCGCAGATAAAATTTTCATCACAAAAGAACGAAGCAACTGACAAACAAAATATGTTCTGAGTCATAACAACAACTAATCATAAACAGGGGGATATAAATATTGCTGCATCCTCAGTAGTTTTGTTATCGCACAATCAAATAAACAATGCCTGCAATCATTCAGTTTGGAGAAGATATAGAAGGGTATTCCATTCCTGTACTTAATGAAAGAGAGATAAGAGCAGCATCCGGTATACATTTCGTATTTGCGCTTATATCTTTACTACTCATCATTCTAAAAAAGGAATTTATACTAGCCAAGTATTTCATTGTAGCATTTCTGATAGACTTTCTTATTCGTGTATTCATTAACCCTAAATATTCTCCTACTTTAATATTGGGCAGAATGATAGTGCGCAATCAGACTCCAGAATATGTAGGAGCCCCGCAGAAACAATTTGCCTGGAAAATAGGTGTTACACTTGCTGCTATCATGTTCGTGTTAATGCCCTTGTATAATACTTATAGTTTTATTACTGGTATCATCTGTTTCATCTGTCTTATTTTCTTGTTTTTCGAATCTGCCTTTGGCATATGCCTGGGTTGCAAGTTTTACAAATACTTTTATAAAACAGAAGTACAGTATTGCCCGGGAGAAGTATGTGAAGTAAAAGACCATAGCCCTATACAGCATGTGAGCCGTACCCAGGTATGGGTGTTCATTGGGTATATACTACTGATAGTGGTATTGGTATTGTTACTAAAATCTACATTCTCGGTTATGCCGGAACGCTTGTGGAACAAGCTGGGTTTAATAAAGTAAAGAAAGATGTCTCAGTAATTACTGAGACATTGCCAGAATATTATTGATGATGTACAATCTTGTTTTTATCAATTCATTACTTTTCAAATTGTATAGCAATGGGTTTTGATTTCAGGTCAACATCCTTATAGGTTACTATGATATTCTCTATAAAGATCTTTGTAAGGACATTGCTTTCGGTAATGATCTTTTTAGTTTCAGCTGAAAGTTCAGCACCTTTTATTTTATATGGCCCTTTGATATCTGCGCCTTTCGGGAAAAAAGAAATGGTGTATGATTTAATAACACTTCCGGGTATATCTGGTATCAATTTAGGGTTAGCCAATAGTTGCTCTTTAGTAGCAGTCAATATCATTTGCTTTCCATTTTCTATTCTTTCTAATCCCAAAGAGCCATAATTAACCTTAGGCTCCATATCTTTTACTTCTTGTTGTGCGAATGATGATAATGAAATTATTATTGCGGCAAATAATGCAATGAGCTTTTTCATGCTATTTAGATTTTCAAGTGTATAGAATAAATGAATGATACATACCTTGATATAAAATTATATAAAAACTGTAAAACAATAGTGCACAATAACAAATTGCTTTAGTTCACATATTTATTAGTGATTGAGTTGAAACTATAAGAGCCTCACTTGTTTGTGAAGCCCAATTAGTATATTGAACCTTATGAAATATATTATTTCCTCAAATTGATTTGGCAGCCAATCGACTTAGTTTCTTTGATTGCAACTTGCCTTCCAGCTAACAGATCGTCAACAGCATCAGCCAGGTAATGGTGCTTTACTTTACTTGGCTCAGCACCATTATGGTCTATAGCACCATTGTATCTTACAACATATTTACCGCTCTCCTTCCATACAACAAAAGCATGTGGTGTTTTCTGTGCAGCAAAATCACGCGCTACGGTCTGCTGATCATCATACAAGTAGGGAAAATTAAAATGTTCGTCTCTGGCTTTTGCCACCATAAGAGGATAAGTATCTCCTTCGTAAACAACAGTATCTGTAGAACTGATAGCAATAAGCGGTACACCCAGATTCTTATATTTGCGATTAAGCTCGTTGAGCCTAGGAGGATAGAGTTTGGCGAAAGGGCAATGATTACAAGTAAATACAATGATGAATCCCTTGGCATCGGGGAAATCATTCATGGAAATAGTTTTCCCATCTATATTCATCAATCTGAAATCATTTACTACCCTGTTACTAATAGTAATGAAGCCAAATGAAATAGTAAGTCCTATTGCCAATAGCCACAGGTATACAATACGAAACATCTTATTATTCATCTTTTATTCTTTAACAAACTGCCTTGTGATAGTTACTTTGGTCTTTTCGTCTGTAAGTTGAACAAAATATACTCCTGCCGGATAATGACTGATATCGATGCCATTTGCTAATTGTGGGCGTGGCAACATACACATGGTTCTGCCTAATGAATTGACTATAGTAACATAATACACTTGCATGGTAGGCTCGGTAAAAGAAAAATTGATCGTTGTTTTTGCCGGATTAGGATAGACCGTAAAATCTCCGGATGGATTATCGGTGCTATTTACCCCTGAAGCGTCTACTACAACAAATT
>JBAWXE010000122.1:0-6463 GCA_037144255.1 Bacteroidota bacterium
CATCTATACTGTCAACATTATTCTCATATCCGAATATATGATAAAGTCCCTCTGACCATCTGAAAATGCCTGCATCTATATCCCACTCATATGTACCAAAACCCAATATTTTTTCTACCTCTTTTGTTAATTCACGGGCTTTATCCAATTCCTGCAATACCCCTTCCTCTTCTTTATTCTCTACCGCAATAATAAGTATAGATGTTATCTTATCATCGTAGTTGCCATGACTTATAGTAGTAACATGCAGACAATGATGTATATACTTTCCTGATTGATGTTGTAATCTGCATATTATAGAATCCTCTGTATCAATTTTGACACTACATAGGTATTTGATCCTGCTCATTATTAATATCCTGTCATCAGGATGAACAAGATGTATAAAATTATGGTCTATTTTATCTAGATCTCCCTTCTCATATCCCAACAACTCCTCTACTCTATTATTTGCAAAAACGATCTTCTCATCCTGTATATTTACAACAAATACTACAGAAGGTATCAATTGAACAAGCCTCTCAGAAAAAAAACCATATGAAACTATAGCATCTTTTTCAGGCACATCACTACGGTGTTGAGGAATGATGTTATTATTCGCTTGCATGTTGCTGGTCGTTGAATTCGTTGTATTGCTTCATCTTATTGTATAATGTCTTCCTATCTATATTGAGCAGTTTCGCAGCTTTACTCTTATTAAAATTGGCTTTTTTAAGTGCTTCTAATATCACCTCATATTCAGCACCAAGATTGGCACTTTTCAGTTTATGTTCAAAAGGAATCTCGTCAATAGATCTAGTATTTATGTCTTGGTCTTTGCTTGGGAATTCAAATTGAAGCTTTTGAAAATTACTGATCTCAAATGGAAGGGATTTTACTTCGATAAATTCACCATCAGTAAGAAGTGTAGCTCTTTTTACTACATTTTTCAGCTCACGAAGGTTTCCGTACCATATATAATTGTGAAATATCTCCTGAACTTCTTTAGAGAATCCTTTAACAGACTTGCCCAATTCAGCATTAGTAGATTTCAAAAAATGGCTGGCAAAAAGCATAATATCAGTCTTTCTTTCTCTTAGTGGGGGCACTTCTATACTAAATTCATTAAACCTATGATACAGATCTTCCCGAAATTTACCATTGCGTGTTACGTCCCACAATCGCTCATTACTGGCTACTATGATCCTTACATCCAGCTCTATATCTTTATTGCCTCCTACTCTCCGCATCTTCCTTTCTTGTACTACACGAAGCAAGGATACTTGAATATCATATGAGAGATTGGTAATCTCATCCAAAAAAATAGTACCTCCATTAGCTATTTCAAAACTTCCTATCTTTTGATTGATGGCTCCGGTAAATGCCCCTTTTTCATGTCCAAACATTTCACTGCCGGCCAGATCCTTTGATAATGCACCACAATCTATAGCAATAAATGGTTTTGTACTTCTTTTACTCTTGCGATGTATTTGCTGAGCTATTACTTCCTTCCCGCTGCCACTCTCACCATAAAGTATTACGCTATAATTGGTAGGCGCTACCAGATTGATCTGCTTCTCTAATAGGTTGAATTCTGTACTATCACCTACTACATAGGGTTCATTATTAAGATTTCTTTGTAGTGTTAGACCATCCTTATCTTTTATCCCTTGTACGACAGTTCCAACCATCGTAGCCTCAGAAAGAGCTTTCTTAATGGTCAGTAGTATCTCATCAGGAAAAAGAGGCTTAGTCACATAGTCATAAGCACCCATTTTCATTACCTCTACAGCATCCTTTACATCACTATAACCTGTTATTATTATTACTTGTACAGATGGATGTATTTCCTTTATTCTCATCAACAGATCGGAACCCGTCATGTCCTCCAATCTAAAATCACACAATACCAGATCCGGCTCATTCTTCTTCATCCACTGCATTGTATCCTGACCATTATGTATACAGTTTACCTCATAACCATGCCTGTTCAGAAACCTACTGAGCAAAAGACACATTTCCTTATCATCATCAATTACTAAAATCTTATTCATATCTAGCGAACCTGTATAGTCAAATATATATTATAATAGCATTAAGCGCATCAACTTCCTTTACAACTATACTATTCATTTAACTAATAACATAATGCATTTATCTTATTGTACTTTTGTTTTATCAATAAATTGCTATGAAGCATATTATTGGATATAATTATAGCTCTAGTGAAATTTTAAGCAAGCATCTTACACTTATGTTATTTATAATATGTAATATCCTCTTTATGTAATAACATACTAAAAAAGCTGTATTTCTATAAAATTGTTGAAATTTGGTGCTGAATGAAAAAGAGACTACGACTGATCATCATTTCCTTTTCTGTTTCCTTTTTGGTAATGGTGGCCTTGTCATTAGTATCACTGAAACAATTAAATTCTCTTGTTAGCTATTCTAATCAGGTAGATCATTCTCGAAGGGTCAATACACAATTATACAAACTGGAGAATTATCTGAAAGATATTGACAGGACGGAGCGTGGTTATGTATTCACTCATGATACCATGTATATCCGTTTAGTTCATAAAGCTATTAGCAATGCATTCCCGGTCATTACAGCACTTAAAGATCTGACATCCGATAACCCTATACAACAACAGAGTGTATCCGCTCTACTTGCTTATCTTACAGAACGTGTGTGGTGTGCCAAACAAGATATTGCGTATACAGATACTACTCATATTCCAGGCCCTTCCCCATACTTCGATGATGGAAGAAAACAAATGCAGGGCTGCATGAAATATGTTCATGCTATGCATTCTGAAGAAAATAGGATACATGCCATTCGTTTCAAAAGCGAGAAAAATTATCAACAAATAACCTCACAAACACTCAAATATTTACTATTTGTATTTTGCATCATTACTCTGCTATTGTTCTTATTGATGTTGCAAGAATTGTACAGAAGAGTAAATTATCAAAACGAATTGCAAATCAAAATAATAGACCTAAAACGCTCTCATAGTGAGCTGGAACAAATAGCATTTGCAGCCTCACACGATCTACAGGAACCATTACGAAAAATACAAGTATTCAGTAATCGCATTCTTTGGAAAAAAGGTGCTGAGCTGGATAACGACTCTACCAATTCATTAGAAAGAGTCATACATTCAGCCAACAGAATGCAAGAGCTAGTTATCGATCTAGTTAGCCTCACTTCACTTACCAAGGAGGGTGAATTACCCAAGGAAACCATAGACCTGAACTATACTTTTAAAGATGTATTATCCGAACTGAAAGAAAATGCGATTTCTAAAAATGCAGCTATTGACTTGCAATTATTACCCAATATCCCTGGCCACCGTCGCCAATTACATCTCTTATTTAAATCATTGATAGATAATGCTCTGAAATTTACCAGAGAAGGTGTAGCACCAATTATTTCCATTCATAGTGAAAAAGTAAATGGAATAGAATTATCACATATAAATAAAAAACTACAAGACAATCAGTATTACAAATTGACCATATCTGATAATGGTATCGGATTTGACAATCAATTAAAGGATAAGATGTTCATGTTGTTTCAACGATTACATAATCAACAATCACAATACACAGGAAAAGGCATTGGCTTGTCCATATGTCAAAGAGTGATGGCCAACCATCAAGGATATATTATGGCAGAAGGAAATACAGGTAATGGCGCCATATTCAAATTATATTTCCCCGTAGAAGAATAACTTTACCAGCAAATAACTCCTTACTTTGTTCTCTAAAGCATAATCATCAAACATGTATACTATTTTAGAAATATTAAAATACACTCTACCTGCTATCGTTGTACTGATATCCAGCTATCTGATCGTTCAAAAATTTCTGATCACAAACCTGAAACGCAAACAGATCGCACTGTTGCACGAAACACAACAAGTAACAATACGTATGCGCTTACAAGCTTACGAACGGTTAGTATTGTATATAGAACGCATACACCCACGTCATTTGGTTCCTCGCGTGTATCAAACCGGTATGACCGTAAGTGACCTGCAACAAGTACTCACATTTACAATTCGTAGCGAATTTGAACATAATCTTTCTCAACAGCTTTATGTATCACGTCAGGTATGGGAAACAGTACGAAGTGTGAAAGAACAAGAAATAAATATGGTGAACCATATTGCTAAACAGCTGAATGCTGAAGGTCCTGCAAAAGAACTGCATGGTCGAATAGTAGATTATGTACTTACTGTAGAAGGCGAGTTACCAACAGAAGTGGCTCTCCATATTATCAACGAAGAAGCTAAAAAAGTACTATCCTATGGTGCGGAAGCATAATAGCTAAGTACATATGTTGCCAGTAGATCAAAGTAGAATTAAGATGTCAGAAAAAAAAGTATTTACCGACTCAGGTATCGTTATCCGACAGTTATATTCAGAACCTGTTATTATGAACGAAAAACCGGGTGAATTTCCTTTCACTCGTGGTGTGCATAGCGCTATGTATCGCGATCGTTTATGGACAATGCGTCAATATGCTGGATTTAGCACTGCTGAAGAATCTAACAAAAGATATCATTATCTGTTGAGCCAGGGTGTAAGCGGGCTTTCTGTAGCCTTCGATCTGCCAACCCAAATAGGCTATGACTCAGACCATCCTATGTCTGAAGGTGAAGTAGGTAAAGTAGGTGTGGCCATAGACTCTCTGGAAGATATGGAAATACTGTTCCAAGGTATCAAACTTGAGGATATCTCTACATCTATGACCATCAATGCTACCGGATTTATCCTACTGGCATTATATATAGCATTAGCCAAAAAACAAGGTGCTGACATAAAAAAAATATCAGGCACTATACAAAATGATATACTGAAAGAATATGCCGCCCGTGGTACATATATATATCCACCTGCACCATCTATGCGTCTTATTACAGATATCTTTGAATACTGTAGTAAAGAAGTACCTAAATGGAATACCATTTCCATATCCGGCTACCATATACGGGAGGCCGGTTCTAATGCAGTACAGGAATTAGCTTTTACATTAGCTAATGGCAAGGCCTACTTACAAGCTGCTATCCAAACAGGATTGGACATCAATGTATTTGCACAGAGACTTTCTTTCTTCTTTAACTCTCATAACAACCTGTTCGAAGAAGTAGCTAAGTTCCGTGCTGCTAGAAGAATGTGGGCGCACATCACTCAGACATTAGGGGCTACAGACCCTAAAGCACAGATGCTCCGTTTCCATACCCAAACAGGTGGAAGTACACTTACAGCTACACAACCTCATAACAATATCGTTCGTGTAACATTGCAAGCACTTTCTGCTGTACTGGGTGGTACACAATCATTACATACCAATGGTTTTGATGAAGCATTGTCATTACCTACTGAAGATGCCGCAAAATTAGCATTACGTACACAACAGATCATTGCCTATGAAAGTGGTGCTACCCAAACTGTAGACCCGCTGGCTGGTTCTTATTATGTAGAAACATTGACCAATGAGGTAGAAGCTGCTGCATGGAAGCTGATAGAGAAAATAGATGTGATGGGTGGAGCTGTAAAGGCTATTGAAGAGGGTTTTATACAAGAAGAAATAGCAAGGTCTGCATACACTTACAATAAAGAAATAGAAAACGGTGAAAAGGTGATCGTTGGTGTAAACAAATTTGCTTCCAAGGAAAAAAACAATACTCCAATATTCAGAATAGACGATTCTATACGTATACAACAAAGTGAAAAACTGCAAGCATTACGTGCCAAACGCAACAATACCAAAGCCACTGCTGCACTAGAAACCATTAAACAAAAAGCTAGATCAACAGAGAACATCATGCCTGCTGTTATTGAGGCTGTAGAATGTTTGTGTACTCTTGGAGAAATATCAGATACACTGAGAGAAATATGGGGAGAGTATAAGGGTTAAGGAAGGTGTATTATCGAATCTCTGCTGATGAGTCTTTCTTGCTCCCATATCCATGCACTGGAGGCTACCCTGCTATAACTTTCTATACCATCTTTTTGATGATGCCAACGTAAGAAAACATCATACAGTTGGCTGCTATACACACCTACTTCGGTATGGTATTTATAACGTATGGCCCTAAGTGTATCCAAATGCCTGCAGGAAATAGGATTCAATTCATTTCTAAATATATTGGCCAATACCGAATCCTTTATACGCAAGCGAGAATTGGCATACAGCCACAAATTCAGATAACAAGAATAGTTAAACGAGGTATCGTTAACAGTAGTACCGAGCACATAAGACATCAGATTGGCATCGTCTTCTGCAGCTATACCCGACTGGTGTGCCATCTCATGGCAAATAACAAAAGGCAACATGAAGGTGGGTAGGAATCTATTCACCTGTGCTTCACCCGTAAAAGGATTATAATACCCCTGTATGCCCAAGTATTGCATAAAGAAACCAAAAAAAGATGGCTTCACTTTTAATCCATGCATCTTGGTCTTACTA
>JBAWXE010000123.1:0-6433 GCA_037144255.1 Bacteroidota bacterium
TCCTCTTTTCCATCTTTTACACTTTAAATGTGTAAACTTTTTTCAGGACTAGACATTTCTCTTGAAAGAAAAGAACCAAAAGTTCAAGGCAGGTTTCAAAAAGCTAAAAATCTCTCTGGCTCGACTAAAACTTTCAAGCCCTAGCCTATGGCGAATCCATAAGGGAGAGCGACTGTGTACGATACAATAACATTGGACTAAGCAACACCTGAAAGTTTCTTAACGTCGAGCTATCGGATTTTCTTAACGCTTTTCTCAAAATGCCTTGATGCGCGAGTTCTTTGCATCCCAATCCTTTTTGTGGATTTTCTCGCCAATGGCAACTTTTATTTGACTCTCTTTTTGCCTAATGACTAGGTGAATTGGGAATAGCTTGTTTTTGTCAGCTTTATCAAGGTAGAATTTTACATTTATCATATTGCGGACAGATTTGCGGATACGGACGAAATTACGGACAAAATCCATTTATGCAATAATCTTGCATGAAAAGATATCCACATTTTTATTGCATTAAATTCGATATAAACTACACAGGTAAATCCCAGTCCTTATTGAGTTTGAGGACTTTTTCAATAACATCGCGTACACAGCCGGAGCCACCTGTGAGGGGAGAGATGTATTTGGATACCTGACGTATCTCTGCTACGGCATCGGCAGGGCAGGTGGGCAGGCCACAGTACTGCATAACGGCATAGTCGGGTATATCGTCGCCCATATAGAGAATAGAATCGTATGGGGTATTGGTGGTAGTGGCGAGGTGTTGTAAGAGTTGTTTTTTATCCTGCACTGCGAGGTGTACCTCTGTAACGCCTAGCTTATTGAGACGAGAGCGCACGGCCTCGCTTTTGCCACCTGAGATGATCCATACCTGATAACCTTTTTTGATAGCGAGCTGGAGAGCATAGCCATCGCGGATATTCATACGACGCAGCAGGTGACCTTCCTCGGTAGCGAGTAGGGAACCATCGGTGAGGACACCATCGACATCGAAAACGAAGGTGCGTATGGGGGCAAAAGCTTCGAGGAGGTTCATAGGTTGTTATTTTTGATTATCGCGCCATTCATATACCCAGCCGCTCTGAATCATTTCCAGATGGCCTTCGTTACATTCTTCGCGTTTGCCGGCGAAGTGCGGAATTTCCAATACCCATTCTATCAACTGGGTGAAACGAATGCGGTAAATCTTGCCTTCGCCAAAATCATCGCCAAAGCGTTCGTATAATTTCTGAGCAATGTCTTCGTGATCTGCCCAATGTATAGGTGGTTCGTAATGAGCCATGATATGTTGTTAATCTCCGTGAATTAATGATTGATCGGGTAGGGTGACCTCTATATAACCGCCGTTGCCCTCTAGCAGGCACTGACAACCGAGGCGGGAATTGATGCGAGGGTTGCGGGCACGATCTATAAAGTCTTCTTCGCGATCGGAAAGTTCGGGTACGAGATCTTCGCCTTTATCTAAATAGAGGTGGCAGGTGCTGCAAGCGCATACCATACCACAGTTGTGATGCAATTCGATATTATTATCAAGTGCTACTTCGAGAATGCTTTGTCCGGGTTGCACTTGCTCTATGGTAACAGGTTCAAGTCCTTTCTGTTCAAAATTAAATTTGACTGTATACATACAAATACTGAGAGGTGATTTTGGCGCAAAGTTAACTGTTATGGTGTTTGGTTATGCCTTGTCGTTATACATTGTTTCTATGGAGGTAGTGAGGGCCTTGTAAACCTGCGCCCATTGTGGATGTATTTGTAATAATTGTAAGTGTTTTTGGATGGTGGAGGTGTCTCCACGACGAGCGGGACCAGTCTGGAGGTCGTGGGGTGATTTGTCGGAAGCCCTATCTATGATCTGATGGAGGATGGGTAAAAGGATGGTAAAAGGTAATTGCTGTTCGGCGCATATCTGCTCGCAAACGGCCATGAGGTGATTGGTGAAATTGCTACTCATGACGGCGGTGAGGTGCAACCAAAGGCGTTGTGTGGAGTTGGCCTCGTAAGAGGTATGGCTGATGGCCTGTGCTGCGAGGAGGAGTTGGGCCTTAGCAGTATCAGATGATGCCTCCCAAACGCAGGGTATATTATTGTCCTTAGGCAAGCTGTATTTGAGAATGGAACCTATGGGCCATAGCACGCCGTAGTGTGCGGCATGTGGCGCAAGGACATCCATAGCAACAGAGCCGGCAGTATGTACAAGTGTAGTGTGTTTGAAATAGAGTTGTGAGGTGATATCGGGTATGGCATGATCTGTAACGGCTATGAAACAAATGTCATTACCATCGGATACGCCTGATAAGGTAGGGAAGGTGGTAGTGTCGAGTTCCTCTGCCAGCTGGCGTGCATTGTGCGCATTGCGACCATAGATACCTGTGCATTTATGACCTGCCTCAGTGAGACGCTGAGCGAGGAACCATGCCATGTTACCGGTGCCTATGATGGAGTACTTCATGCAAGAGATTTGAGATTGCTGACATAATAATGCTCCATTAAGTTATGAATCTTTTCTTTAAGAGCTGCTACATCATCCAAAGAGAGACCTTGGGTAGGGATGGGCTCGAGAAAATGAATCTGTACAGGGTGCGGCCAGGCCCATGTCTTGCTGGTATTGGACAGTATATGCTTGGTGCCGAATATGAGTGCGGGGATAATAGGTTTTTGGGACTTAACGGCAGTGACAAAAGCACCATCGTAGAAGCTCTGCAGGGGTTGGTCGGTCTTATTGCGAGTGCCTTCGGGATAGAGGCAAAGATTAATGCCTATTTCTAGAATCTCCTGCATCTTGGTGAAGCTTTCGCGACGAGAGGATTCTTTTTTACGATCGACCAAAACGGAACCTGACTTGTAGATGACACCGAATATAGGAATGCGTGCCATTTCTATTTTAGCAAGGGTCTTATTGGCACCGGGAATCCATGGGGATGAGACTGGGATGTCGGCAAGGGAATTGTGATTGCATACCACTACATAGTTTTGGCCTTTGGCAAAATGTTCCTTGCCACGACGACGAACAGGGCATAAAAACAAAGGCATGAATACGCCCATCCATATACGAAAAATAGGGTGGAGCGCACGAGTGCGTGTAGGCTCGGGGAAGAAAGTGGTGATCCAAATAGGGATGAAAACAATGAGCATGGTGATGACAAAAAGCAAGATGCCATACACAAAGAATATGTGACCTAAGAATTTTTTGAGTTGTTTCATTTGTACATTATAATGTCCAATCTATAGGCTGTATGCTATGTTGTTGCAGCCATGTGTTTGTCTTACTAAAGTGCTTGCACCCAAAGAAGCCGTTGTAGGCGGATAAAGGCGAGGGGTGAGCAGATGCTAAAATTAGGTGTTTGGTTTTATCTATGAGTACTTCTTTACTTTGGGCGAAACGACCCCAGAGTATAAATACCACATGGTCCTTATTTTTAGATATGATGCGAATGACATCATCAGTAAAATGATGCCAGCCTATCTTGCTATGAGACATAGGGTTATGCGCCTCTACCGTAAGTGATGCATTGAGCATGAGCACACCTTGAGCGGCCCATTTTTCCAGATTGCCGTGGTTGGGTATGGGCAGGCCCAGATCGGACTGTATCTCTTTGAAGATATTGACCAATGAGGGAGGGGCTGCAATTCCATAGGGTACAGAGAAGCTAAGACCATGTGCCTGACCAGGATTGTGATAAGGGTCTTGACCGAGTATGACAACTTTTACTTTATCGAAAGGGGTAGATTCGAATGCATTGAATATGAGTTTACCCGGAGGGTAAATGATCTTGCCGAGAGCCTTTTCCTTTTTGAGGAAAGAGACTATCTCTGCAAAATAAGGTTGATCAAATTCGGTTTTGAGCAGGGCCTTCCATCCGGGTTCTATATGTACATCCATATTGTAGTTGTCTACTACCTTATCTCGAGTTCCAATAGTTTTTGGCCACCCAAGTAACCTTGCAATACATCGTATACATTGACAGGGCCTACACCTGCAGGTGTGCCTGTGTATATGAGATCGCCGATATTGAGTGTGAAATACTGAGAGGCATACTCGATGATGCGGTCTATGCTGAAGAGCATTTTACCAGTATTGCCATGCTGAACTATATTGCCATTGAGCCACAATTCGAAATTGAGGTTGTTGACATTCATCTCGGGCGTGATGGTAAGAAACTCACCTATGGCAGCAGAGCCATCAAAGGCTTTTGCCAGTTCCCAGGGAAGACCTTTTTGTTTGAGACGTTGTTGTACATCTCTAGCAGTGAAGTCGAGGCCAACGGAAATTTCGTTGTAATATTTATTTGCATAACGTTCGTTGATGAACTTACCGTTCTTGCAAATTTTTACTACTACTTCGCATTCGTACTGAAGGTCGTCGGTAAATTCCGGATAGTACAAAGGTTTTTCGGGTAAAATGAGAGCATTTTTAGGTTTCATGAAGATCACAGGCTCATCCGGGACTTCATTATTTAATTCTTTGGCATGCTCTGCGTAATTTCGACCGATGCATATTATTTTCATAAGTCAAATCAGTTTGTAATGGGTCGTGTAAAAATAAAGTTTCCAAACGAAAAAGCGTTAGATATTATTCGTATTCCCGTGAGAATCACCGATATTAACTATGGCAACCATCTAGGCAATGATTCATTACTTTCTATAATACATGAGGCCAGAATGAGTATGTTGGCAGATTGGGGCTTCACAGAGCTGGATGCAGGGGGTAATAGCCTGATAATGGCTGATGTAATGATAGCTTATAAGTCCGAGGCTTATTATGGAGATGTGCTGGATATACATATATATGCAGAGGAGATAACAGAGCGCTCTTTTGACCTTCTATACCAAATAAGTGCTCAAAGAGAGGGTAAAGCCATAGTAATAGCCCATGCTAAAACAGGGATGGTGTGCTATGACTATGAGTTTGGCAAAATAGCCCTAATGAAAGAGGGTTTAAAAGGCAAGTTACAAAGGCAATAAGATATGTAAATGACAAATCATGACCAAAGTCCTCATATATACTGACTATCATCAATAAGATAGGGCAGATAAATAACCAATTTTACCCATTCATGAATGGTGTATATACCATTGGTGATATATTAGGGTATGAATAATAGCATATTTACTGATACTAAGCTGCTGGATGAGATACAGAAATGTACCAGAGTAAAGACAATACTTAAAGATGAAGTATTGATGTCTCCAGGAGATACCATAGTGTTCGTACCGATAGTGGAAAATGGAGTGCTGAGGATAGTGAGACAGAATAATGATGGGAAGGAAATATTCCTGTATCATTTATATCCGGGACAAACATGTGCCATGGCTATCAATTGTTGCCAATCGAAGAAACAAAGCATGGTGAAAGCTATAGCAGAGGACGATACGGAAGTGCTGCTAGTGCCTGTGAATATGGTGGAAGAATGGTTTAAATACCCACAGTGGAAAGAATTCATCAATAGTACTTATGGTAGCCGTTTTGCTGAGCTAATGGAGGTTATAGACCTGATAGCTTTCAGCAATATGGATAAGCAAGTGTTGCACTACCTGAAAGAAAGAGCAAAAGCTGCAAATACGAAAGCGATATACATTACTCATCAGCAAATAGCTGATGAACTGCATACACATAGAGAGGCTATAAGTAGGCTGCTAAGAACTATGGAAGAAAAGGATATTGTGAAACTAGGGAGGAATACTATAGAACTATTAATAGACTAATGTAACAAATGTACCGAACGAGGATTGTGAGAGGAACTAATTTTATAAAAAATTAAAACTACCGTTTATGAAAAAGAACATGGGTGCAGCAGATCGCTTAATAAGAGTATTAGTAGCCATCATTATTGCAGTAATGTATTTCACACAAGCCATAACAGGTACAATCGCCATAGTGTTACTTATTCTAGGTGGTGTTTTCCTGCTAACAAGTGTTATTAGTTTTTGTCCATTGTATTTGCCTTTCGGTTTTAGTACATGTAAAAAGAAATGATAAATCATGTTTATAAAAAAGAATTATCGTGTTAAGGACAGCATGGTAGTTCTTTTTTTTTGAAAGTTTAATCGATATGGAAATATTTATTAAGAAATACAAACTAGAATTAGCAGGGATAGGAGTAGGGGCAATAGTCGGGTGGTGTTATTGGTATTTTGTAGGCTGTGCATCGGGGCATTGTATCATCACATCCAGACCGCTGAACAGTACCGTTTATGGTTCTATAATGGGGGGATTGGTATTTAGTATGTTCAAGAAAAATAATAAGAAAGTAATATGAAAGAAAGGATTTTCAACAATTGGCATTTGATGCGGATAGTAAGGTTGGCAATCGGTATATGGATGCTGGTGTTTGGTATACAAACGAGTGATTGGTTTGTAGGATTGTTTAGTGCATTTTTTATTTATATGGCTGTAACAGATACCGGTTGTTGTGGTGTGTGGGGGGGTTATAAT
>JBAWXE010000124.1:0-6393 GCA_037144255.1 Bacteroidota bacterium
GTGCAGTAGCGGGGGGGGCCAGCACAGCTGCCAGACTCCGCAGATTAGATGAACATGCAGAGATACTTATATTTGAACGAGGAGCTTATATTTCTTATGCCAATTGTGGTTTGCCTTATTACATAGGTGAGGTGATAAAAGACAGAAACAAACTCTTTGTGCAAACAGCTACTGCATTCAATAAGCGATTCAATATTGATGTACGTGTGAAAACTGAAGTAACGGCCATAGATCCAATAAAGAAAGTAGTAACTGCTACAGACTTGAATACCGGGAAAGTGTACGAAGAACACTACGACAAACTGGTTTTGTCTCCGGGTGCTGAGCCTATTCGCCCACTATTACCTGGCATTACACTGCCGGGCATTTTCACATTGCGCAATGTGGCCGATACAGATCTTATAAAAGCTCATGTAGATACCAATAAATTAGGGAAAGCTGTCATTGTTGGTGCAGGGTTCATTGGCCTTGAAATGGCAGAGAACTTGCATAAGCTGGGAATGCATGTTACTATTATTGAAATGGGTACTCAGATACTGGCACCTATGGATTTTCCAATGGCAGCATTGGTGCAGCAACATATACGTTCCAAAGGCGTGCATCTACAATTAAGCACTACGGTACAAGGTTTTGAAAAAAATGGCAATGGTATAAAGGTGTTATTGAGCAATACAGATGCTATTGATGCTGATGTGGTCATATTATCCATTGGTGTTAGACCTGATACCAAACTGGCCCTAGCAGCTGGATTGCAACTGGGTGATGCTAAGGGTATTTATGTAAATGAGTATTTGCAAACATCCAATCCGGATATATATGCAGTGGGCGATGCTATCGAATTCACCAATCCTATTTCAGGCAAGTCTATGAGTACATACCTTGCGGGCCCGGCTAACAAACAAGGTCGCATTTGCGCAAACAATATAGTATTGGGTAATAAACAATCCTATAAAGGTGCTATCAACACAGCTATCGTTCAGGTGTTTGATATGACAGTTGGTACTGCCGGTATGGCATCTAAGCATCTTACTGCTGCCCATATCGATCATTTGGCATCAACTACTCATAGCGCTTCTCATGCAGGTTATTATCCTAATTCCAAGCAAATGAGCATCCAAATAACATTCTCTCCTGACAATGGTCAGTTGTTGGGGGCACAGGTAGCCGGTTATGATGGTGCCGATAAGCGTCTGGATGTGTTATCCTCTATGATACAACATAATGGTACCATATATGACCTTATGGAGTATGAACATGCCTATGCCCCACCATACTCATCTGCCAAAGACCCTATTAATATGTCGGGCTTTGTAGCCGATAATATCTTACAAAAGCGACTCAGAGTTGTATATTGGAGCGATGTAGCCAAAATAGGTGCAGATGATCTGTTGTTAGATGTACGCAATCCTGACGAGTTTGAACGAGGTACCATACCCAATGCTATCAACTTGCCTGTAGATGAGCTGCGCTCTCGTATGCAGGAACTGCCAAAGGATAAGAACATCTATATATTCTGCCAGATAGGGCTTAGAGGGTACCTGGCACAACGAATACTATTACAAAATGGCTATGATAATGTGCGCAATGTATCAGGTGGTTATGCCTTGTGGAAACCCTGCTCATTGGAACATGCCATGTCATAGTTATATTTAACAGACCATATTATTATCATATAAAAATTACAAAACGTGAAAAAACTATTCTCCATATTAATATTGTCATCGCTTACCTATTTAGGTGCTTGTCAAAATTCGGGTACTAATGCCGGCACTATCAAAGAGACCATACCTGTAGAACAGTTTGAAAAGAAACTTACAGAATCGCCCACTGCACAACTGCTAGATGTAAGAACTCCGGAAGAGTATAATGATGGGCATTTGAAGAATGCTGTGAATATGAATTTTCGGGATGACAACTTTAAGGAGCAAGTAAGCAAACTGGATAAAACAAAACCGGTATTTGTATACTGCCTCTCAGGAGGGCGTAGTGGCAATGCTGCCAAGATGTTACAGGAAATGAATTTTAAGGAAGTGTATAATATGGATGGCGGTATCATGAGATGGGAGCAAGCAGGAAAAGCAACTGAAAAAGGAGCAGGTAAACCGAAGCCAGCAGGTATGAGCATGGCCGACCTGAACAAAGCCGTAAGCGTGAAGAAGTATGTATTGGTAGATTATAACGCGCCATGGTGTGCGCCTTGCCAAAAAATGATGCCAGTGCTGGAAGCCTTTACAGATAGAAGGAAAGCTAAACTGGCCATGCTGAAGATAAACGCCGATGACAACAAAGCCCTGATGAAAGAAAAGGACATAGCTGGTATCCCCTATTTGGAACTCTATATGGATGGCAAGCTGATATGGAAACATGAAGGCTTTATTGAAGAAGCACAACTGATAGCGGAGACCAAGTTATAAACACTGAATCTTACACATAATAATGAGTGCTTATTTTTAAGATATTGCCATATTAATTAACCTTCATACCTATATGGTGGTAATTATTATTAACAAAGGGTGATATGAATTTATTTTTCTCATACCTTTGTAAAAAATATATTCATAATGAGCGCTCGTTTACTACAATTTTATTTCTTCATTGCTGCCCTTTTCATAGGTGGGAATGCATTTGCAACTGGGTTTACCATTTCTGTTAGCCCTAACGATACCATCTGTCATGGTACTATTGTTACATTCACTGCAGGTACTACAGGTTCTTATGGTTATATATGGAAGGTGAATGGCATACCTGCACCCAGTATCACCTCTACATTCACAACCACGACACTGAATAATAATGATGCTGTAAAGTGTTTGCTGACCAATGCTGCTGGTGATACTATTCTGTTTACATCCAATACCATCACCATGACAGTGGATAGTTTACCACCTATCACACCGATACTGGGTGGGGATAGTGTATGTTTAGGAAGCACACTACAACTATATGATAGTACCCATGGCGGTATTTGGGGTAGTAGCAATACCACTTATGCAACTGTAGATTTGAATAACGGACTGGTAAGCGGATTATCACCAACACCTAACTTAGGCCCTAATCAACTGCGTATTGTATACATCATGACCAACAACTGCGGTTCTGATACCGTGAGATTCAGAGTGCGTGTACACCAACCTGCAGGGCCTATCATGCTGACAGGTAACAATCCTTTATGCATAGATTCTTTTGCCAATATCAGAGATACTGCACGTGGTGGACTTTGGTCCTTTAGCGATACTACCATCTCTAAGATCGTTGGTCCGTTTGGTACTATACAAGGCCTGAGTGCAGGTACTGTATCTATTTATTACAATCTTACAAATGCCTGTGGCAGTATGGCAGATACTATGACTTTACATGTGATCAACTGTGATACGCCTACAAGTGTAGCCCATGCGAATGTGAAGGAAGCTGCTGTTAATATCTACCCTAATCCTAATACCGGTACATTCAATATTCATATAGGTGCTGATCATACTACTGCTACGTGCATTATCACTAATATGCTGGGTGTGAAAGTACAGGAACTGAACCTGAATGGCGGTAGCACTACTGCTGTAAGCATGAATACTGCAGGTATCTATTTTATATTGGTACAAGCAGGTGCTGAGCATTACACTACCAAACTGATAGTACAGTAATAATAATTGAAATAATAATTTGAACTTTTACCCCGTGATACGATATGTATTGCGGGGTATTTTTTTGTGCATATACGATTTTTTAAAAGGTTGAAAATGGATGTTTTGCAGGTAATACAAGTTTATATTTGGGTTTCATGAAGTTTTCATATCAATGATAGTTTTGAGGAATTTGAAATTAGAGAGCTGCAAAATTAACATATAATCGATGGTTCATTTTCTAATGGGTTTGAAGTTCTCAAAGAACACATGTAACTTTATTTAGAATTATATAGCTATAATACTATGAATAAGCGCATACTGATCACTTTTACATTGCAGATGATAGCATCATTATCATATGGTCAATTGCAAAAAGCCAAGGATATAGATATAGTAGATATTCGTAAATTGAATACTCCTATACCAGACCGGAAATATCATCAACATCATGATGCAGTAATGTATCGTACATCTGCAATGTCTAAAGGAGATAGTTATGTACTTGTATATTATCAAATGGAGGGGGATAGTATACGATACCATAAGGCCATTTATAATAGCAAGGATGTGATGAACAAAGCGGCATATGTGTGGAGGAAGGATACTATAGTGCTGCGTATGTATAATGTATCAACGAAGAGGGATATCAAATTTAAGGCATGGGGCTACGGAGCTACATCTGCTATGGATACAGATGAGTAAAGTAATGTTGTACATTTTTTATTAATGAGCATGTTAATAGTTCATTTATTTTCCGCAAGCATAGAGATCATTGGAGTTAATCCATTTGTATTTGTACCTGAGGATATTTTGGCAAGTATTTTTGTACAAGCCGGAAAGGAAAGGGGGCATATACCTATAAAAGGTACTCTAAATGGCAAAGCATATATCCAAACCTTAGTAAAATATAGTGGCCAATGGCGCTTATATATTAATACAAGTATGCTAAAGAATTCGCCCAAAAGAATTGGTGAAATCATAGAGCTAACAATAGGCTACGACCCAGCTGACAGAAGTATTGAGATACACCCTAAACTTGCTAAAGCGCTGAAGGAGAATAAGCCAGCTAAAGCAGTATTTGATTCTTTAAGCCCATCGCGCAGGCATGAAATAGTAAGATATATAGCTCATCTTAAAACTGAAAAAAGTGTAGAAAGGAATGTAGCTAAAGCTATTAATTTCCTACTTGGTAAAGAGAGGTTTGTAGGAAGGGATAAACCGTAATAATGATTTTACTAATTTAATGATTATTCCCACCAATGAGCTAATTCTATTTTTTTTGCATTTTGTGTATTGATTGCATCTGGGTTGCCGCTATTCCATGCAGTATAGTAACTGTCCCAGCCATAACTAATATACTTATTATTTAATCCGAATTCTCCAGCTCCAATATCTAGATCTCCACTCTCTGGGATTCTAAAATCTCCCCAATTGCATTTTTCTTGACTTCCTGTATTGTAGCTTGTCCATTTAGCAACACATTCATTGTTGCTAAATCCATCGCTATAGGATGAAATTGCATCATATTTGATTTTGTTATACTTATTTAAGTAAAATCGTGTTTTCATAATTCCCTTGATTTCTCCAGCTATACGTTTGGTGCTGTCTTCAAAGAAATCTATTTCACAAATGATCTCACCTTGTTTGTATCTAGGGTCATCTCTTTGTGCAAATAATATTACTTTTTTTATTGTAATTGTACCTTGAAAAGTATTTATGTAGTTCTTAACTCTAGTTTTTCCTACTACCATATATTGATAAGGACTCTGCTTATTCTTTACTATTGATATATAGTGAATATAAAATCGACGATAATTTTTTCCTATAAAGCCTATTGGGTCTGGTAATTTTATTTTTTCATTTCCACCTTCTATATTGATACTATCGCATTTCCAAAGTGAATGTATGTCATGATGTTTTATTATTTCCAAATTGTTTTTTGCTGTTTTTACTTGACAAAATGATGTAGTACAGTATAAGATCATCATGAAAAATGGAGGGCATATTTTTGATAGTGTATTACTCATAAAGAAGTTTTTTTATAGAATCGTAGTTGTATAAAATTAAAAAATCCACCTGTAAAAGATGGATTTTTCAATGTCATAAATATGTTTCAGCTCAGCAGCCTGGTTTCTTGGTATCATAGTCTACACAACCAGAAGAAAAAGTTACCGGTACTAGTATCTGAAGGAAGTCGGCATTAGGGTGTTGTCTTTGTCTTTCGCTGAGAGAAAATACCTGTACTTTTATAGTTTCTTGTTTGGTCATTGGCAGGTACTTATTAGCAATAGCAAGAGGTTGTTCTAGCCCATTAATATAGAGTTTGTTGTTTCTCTTTTCAACTATAAAACCTTTCACCTGATCCACTATATTATCTGCGATCATACGCTGAACTAATTGGTTGGATTCTTGTTGATTGGCTTGCTGATCTTTTGTTTTCACATAGCTTTTTTCTGCAAGTTTGCTATTCCCTGACTGTGCATAAGATGGAGCTGTAATGACTAAGCATGTAATAATTGTAATAGTAATGATACCTGCCAGCACTCTACGAAAACTCAATGGATTCTTTTTCATACGAATCATTTATTTGCTTATTAAAGTTATGAATTTCTTTTTGCATAAGAGTTTTTTGTGTTAAATGTTATGTTAAAGCTATGAAAAAGGTAAAGAAAAAACCTCAAACCCTTGTGAGGTCTGAGGTTTTAGCTCTTTGGTTTAGTGCCCTTTAGTAGCTCAAGTTCGAACTTTTTGATTGAGGATTTAGCTTGTATAA
>JBAWXE010000125.1:0-6345 GCA_037144255.1 Bacteroidota bacterium
GTCTTTAGGCTGTAGTGTAGCCAAGTCGGTACCATTGAAAAGTACCTGACCACTATGTATAGGTATGAGCCCCATAAGGCTACGACTGAGGGTACTTTTACCACAACCACTTTCACCCACCAGACCAAGTATCTCACCTTTATACAGATTGAATGACACATCGTCTACCGCCTTAAAATCTTCAACGGCCTTTCCAAACATAGGTTTATTACCTGAGAACCACACTCTAAGGCCATTTACTTGTAAGAGCACCTCATCACCGATAGTACTTGAAGGCAATGGTACATGGGTGATCTGTTCCATTGTCTTGCTCGTATCTACATCCAGAAAATCTGATACTATAGGCAATTTATAGCCTCGCTGTTCACCCGAAGGGCGACAGGCTACTAAGGCTTGTGTATATGGGTTCTTGGGCGATCTCAATACTTGCTCGGCAGTACCATATTCCATCACTTCTCCTTTGCACATTACCAGTACATCATCGGCCAAAGTAGCGGCTAAAGAAAGATCGTGTGTAATGAAAATCATAGAGGTGTTGCCTTGTAGCAGGCTGTGCATCAGCTTTACTATCTCTTGTTGCACGGTTACATCCAAAGCAGTAGTAGGTTCATCGGCTATCAGTAATACCGGATGATTGCACATAGCCATAGCGATCATTACCCTTTGCTTTTGTCCGCCTGATAATTGGTGAGGATAGCGCCCCAATAAGGTTTCGGGCTCAGGCAATTGCACCTTGACAAGCCAATCGAGGGCTATATGTTTGGCTTCTTTTTTAGAAAGATGTTTATGAGTAGTGATGCTCTCTACTAATTGTGCTCCTATGGTCATAACAGGATTCAAAGAGCTCATAGGCTCCTGAAATACCATACCCACTTCTTTGCCACGTATAGATTCCCAGTCTTTATTGTCAGTAATATGCTGTAGTGGTACATTCTTATTGGCAAAAGTAAGTTCAATATTGCCTTTTAGGGCAGCTGTATGTGGCAATAAACCTGTTAATGCCAGTGCAGTTAAGGATTTACCTGAGCCACTCTCCCCTACAATAGCCAAGGTTTTACCCCTTTCCAATCGAAATGAGATATCCTTGACTGCCGTAAAAGCATCAGGTCCACCAAAAGCTATTTGCAAATGGCTTACTGACAATATGGTATTGGATGCATGCATTAAAACTTAAGGTGTTTTACTGTAAGACCACCATTGATCAGTTGTTTCAGCGAATCGATACCTATGCGCAAGTGCAAATCTACAAAGTTCTTAGATACTTTCTTATCGCTAGCCTCTGTCTTAATACCTTCCGGCACCATAGGGTTGTCAGAAACCAATAACAATGCACCTGTAGGTATATGATTGGCAAAACCTGTAGTGAAAATGGTAGCAGTTTCCATATCTATAGCCATAGCACGTATGCGTTGCAGGTATGCTTTAAATTCTTCATCATGCTCCCAAACACGCCTATTGGTGGTGTAGCAAGTACCAGTCCAGTAGTCTTTAGCATATTCGCGTATGGTAGTAGAGATAGCTTTTTGCAGTGCGAATGCAGGTAGTGCAGGCACTTCTGGAGGAAAATAGTCATTGCTAGTACCCTCTCCCCTTATTGCTGCTATGGGCAATATCAGATCCCCTACCTTATTTTTCTTTTTCAATCCACCACATTTACCTAAGAATAAGACTGCTTTGGGAGCAATTGCAGATAACAGGTCCATAGCAGTAGCAGCACTGGCAGAACCCATTCCGAAATTGATGATGGTGATACCGTTAGCAGTAGCGCATTGCATAGGTTTATCTGCACCTACCACCTGCACTTTATTCATCTGGGCAAAAAGCGTCACATATTCACCAAAATTGCAAAGCAATATATATTGTCCAAAGTCTTTAAGCCCCATGCCTGTGTACCGAGGTAACCAATTGTCTACAATTTCCTTTTTTGTTTTCATGCACTCACAATTTGCTAACTAAGTTAATAATATTAGGTTGCAACTTTTACATTTTCAAGAATTACTTTTGAGTTAATAATATGATAGCATTAGATCTTACAGGCATTGAACTGCAACTGAAACAAGAAGCAGGTAAGACACAGGTCTTTGATGCTATACGTAAAAAATGGCTGGTACTTACGCCCGAAGAACATGTAAGACAGTATATAGTAGCATATTTGTGTCATTCACTACATTACCCAATGGGTCTTATTGCGATAGAGAAAAGCATTAAGGTAGGCGATATGAATAAGCGTTTTGATATAGTAGTGTACAACAGAGACCACGAGGCCTGGATGCTGATAGAATGTAAAGCTCCTGAGGTAATGATAACAGAGACCACATTACATCAGCTACTGAATTACCAACGTACTATACAATGTAAATATTGGGTATTGAGCAATGGGCATCAAACATTCTGTGCAGACGCCAGCGACATACAGCATATACAATGGTTGCATAAACTACCTGCCTATCAGTTGTGAGTAGTCTTTACCTCTAAGTACTTCTTTGGCCTTTTGCACTACTTCGTCTCCCTGCGTACTGATAGCATAATACCCATTATCACGAAACAGGAACCTAGCCAATTGGGCCTTCATCTGTAACTGGAAGTAATCTGCATTAGCCGGTTTGGACAATATTTTCACTGCTATTTTTCTTTCTTTTGGGTCTAATGTTCTGATATAAATACCTACCAGTTCTGTGCCTGAATTGAATTTCTTGTCGTACTCTGCAATGGTATTGTATACTTTCAGCTGTGCATTATGCGTCAGGAAATAATCGTACAAGAGATTCTTCATTTTCTCATTGTAGATCATATTCAGCAAGCCTGATGATAAACGGGTAGTATCATAAGGTACATACACATCGGGTTTGATACCGCCACCACCATATACTACCCGCTTATCAGCAGTATAATATTTCGTAGTATCGCTCACACCTAAGGAGTCCTTACCTGTTAACTCTCCATCCTGAAAACGTTTGGCATAGTCTTCATCATAAGCGGCCTTGCCCTTGGCAAAGGAGCGTTGTATACAACGACCAGATGGTGTATAGTATTTAGCAATGGTAAGACGCAATGCCGAACCATCGTCCATAGAGAACTGCTCTTGCACTAAGCCTTTGCCATAAGTACGGCGACCAATAACAATACCCCTGTCCCAGTCCTGAATAGCACCAGCCACTATCTCGCTGGCAGAGGCCGAACCTTCATCTACCAATACTGCTACTCTGCCTTGTTCAAAAAGGCCTTTTTCTTTTGCCTTATAGTCCATTCTTTCAGAATGGATACCCTGAGTATAGACTATCAGTTTGCTATTATCCAGCAATTCATCTGCAATAGATGTAGCTGCATCCATATAACCACCCGGGTTCTGGCGCAGGTCTAGTATCAATTGCTTCATACCTTGTTTACCCAAACTGATCAAAGCCTGATGAAACTCCTTGAACGTATTGGCGCTAAAGCGATTTACCTTGATATAGCCGGTAGCAGAATCCAGCATCAGATTGGCCTCTACACTATATAGTGGTATCACATCCCTTTTGATGGAAACCAGCTTTTCGTTACCTGAAAGTGGTTGTTTGAGGGTAACATTTACCAGTGTATGCAGCTTACCACGCAGCATTTTAATGATACGTTCTGAATTAATGCCCGTACCGGCAACAGTACTATCGTTTACTTTTATGAATTTATCGCCTACTACTACACCTGCATGTTCGGCAGGGCCATTTTCTATAACAGCTGTTACTTGTATAGTATCGCGGATAATGGAAAACTCTACACCTATACCATAGAAACTACCTTCCAGATCTTCGCTCACACCCTGCATCTCATCTACAGGAATATATACAGTGTGTGGGTCTAAATGCCTGATGATACCATTTACGGCATCACCATACAGGAAATTAGTATTGACTGTATCTACATATTTCCCTTTTATCAGGTCTATTATCTCCTCCAGCTTATCATTACGCTGTACTACAGCCTGAATATCTCTTTTATTTCGTAGGGTATCGCGCAGATTGAAACCCAAGGTCATACCAATGATCAATACCACAGCAAACAACAAAGGCGTCCATACCTTTAACCCAGCAGATCTGCTTTCATCCATGTTCTAAAAATGAGCACAAAGTTAGGGGCATTTATTGAGGTTTAAATAATAAAGTATAAATATCAACCCATAGTTATATCTGATAGAAAGAGGGCATATCCTAACAAATTTTAAATTAATCTATGAAATGATTAGGAATTTGGTGTTCTGGTATGCAAATTTGTATACAAATAGCGCATATGCCTTCTTTGCTCTTAGCAGAAAGCGGCTCAACCAAAACTGATTGGTGCCTGCTGAAAAAAAACGGTAAGCCGATCCACTTCAAAACATCGGGCATTAACCCATATATACAAAAGCCTGAAGAAATAGAAGCTGTATTGAAAACAGAACTGAAATGGGACCCCAAGAAACATTCGGCTGATGCTATTTATTATTATGGTGCAGGCGCATCTCATACTACCAAACAAAAAGAAGTAGCGGGTGTATTAAAGAAATTTTTCGGCATAAAGAAAGTAGAAGTACAAAGCGATATGATGGCCGCTGCACGATCATTATGCGGTAACCAAAAAGGCATGGTGTCCATATTGGGTACAGGTAGTAATTCTTGCTATTACAATGGTAAAACAATTGCTGAGCAACACCCTTCGCTGGGCTATATAGCAGGCGACGAAGGCAGTGGCAACTATATGGGTAAGCAAGTATTGCGCTACTATGCTTACAATACTTTTGATACCGAACTCCGAATGGCTTTCGAGCAACACTTTGGTGATAACATTGCTGCTATACTGCATAAACTATATGGCGAACTGTTCCCTAACAGACATCTGGCAGAGTTTGTGCGCATACTGAAAGAGAACAGAGGTCACTTTATGGTAGAAAATATCATTGAAGATTGCCTGAATGACTTTTTCCAAACACATATATTAAAGTACCGTCAAACCTGGAAATCACCTTTGCATTTTGCAGGCTCTGTGGCTTATGAGTTCAGAGATGTAATAGCCAGTATATGCCAACAGTATGAACTGGAACTAGGCAATATAGTAAAAAGCCCGCTGGATGGCCTGATCACATATCATAAGCAGTCTTTAGCTTAATAACTACAACTTTCCTCTCCTACTTTTGCTTACAGCTGTCCTAGGCTGTTTGCGAACCACCTTAGTAATACGACTTTGTTTTGCTTTTGCACTAGGTATAGCAAATGTAGATACCCCGCCTGTATGTATAGTAGCTGTGCTAACAGCATTGGCCGTAGTTACCGCTTTAGGCATTACCATATCAGTACTTGTAGGCGCTACTTCTTCACAGAATGCAATTTCCTTACGTAGTGCCTTAATACAGCTCAGTAGTTTGCACATAATAACAGCCTCTTTGGTGCTAGGATGCCTTTCTCCTTCGGGGCGCTGGCTGATAGCATAATTCAGATCTTGTAACTGTGCGTAGTACTGCTGAATGAGTTCCAGGGCGATGTTTTCAATGTTCATAGTTTGTGATGTTTTATAGCACAAAGGTAGGATGGACATCATTTCAGCGAGGGAAATGGGGATATCTTCTAAAAGTGTGTAGGAATAGAGATGTTGTGTAGCCGATGTTTAGCTTTCCAGTGGAAACACCAATAAGGGCAGAAACTACTTTGAGACTACCTAACTTCGCCATTTACAATTATTACTTTTAGTCTCCTTAATTATTTTGCCTGTTGAATCATAATAAGTTTGGATTAGGCAAATTGAATCATTCCTAGGATTGTAACTAAGATGACAACCATATGGTTTACCTCCATAGAATAGTCCAGCTAATAATTGAAAATGATACACAGAATTTTTATTGTATATATATTCTCCACTCATTACTCTTATTGCCAATCCATTCTTAAAACTGCTTTCAGTAAATTTAATGATATCAATATCTCTATTTAAAATAGTAAAAGTAATTTTTTCAATATGCTTACTATCCTTGAATGAAAACTTAACTTTGACAATATAATTAGTATCAATATTTTTCATTATTGAATTATACCCAGCTACTCGATGTAAAATATTATCATTATTAGGATAATAGTATTTCTCATCAACCTTTACGAAATTATCTGTAAACAATTGTTCATCAAATATCTTGTGCTCTAAATCATACCTGTTCAGTTTACGCTCTATTATTTTAGTCTGCGAAAAAAGAGAATATGGCATTAATAACAAATAAAGGAATGTCAAAAAATATTTCATAAATACTGGTGTGAGGATTTTATCATTTCGCTCCTAGTATTTCTACCAACAGCTTAAGTGAAAATACATAAAACCATTCTTATATTGTATATAATAAGTAAGGGC
>JBAWXE010000126.1:0-6286 GCA_037144255.1 Bacteroidota bacterium
GAATATACCACACATCATGGCAGCTGCAGAGATCACAAATGCAGATGCTATACATCCAGGGTATGGATTTCTTGCAGAAAATGCCAATTTCTCTGAGATCTGCGCCCAATACAATATAAAATTCATAGGCCCTACACCTGAAATGATAAGGGCTATGGGAGATAAGATGACGGCTAAGGAAACAATGATAAAAGCAGGTGTACCTGTTATTCCTGGATCCGAAGGTCTGTTAGAAAGTGTGGAAGAGGCTAAGAAACTTGCCAAAGAAATGGGCTACCCAATTATACTGAAGGCTACCGCCGGTGGTGGTGGTAAAGGTATGCGTGTGGTATGGGAAGAAAAGGAAATAGAAAAAGCCTATGATAATGCAAAGGCTGAAGCCGGTGCATCATTTAAGAATGATGGTATCTATATGGAAAAGTTCGTAGAAGAACCACGCCATATAGAAATACAAATAGCTGGTGACCAGTTTGGTACAGTGTGTCACCTTAGTGAACGTGATTGCTCTATACAACGTCGTCACCAAAAACTGGTAGAAGAATCTCCTTCTCCATTCATGACACCTGAACTGCGTACTAAAATGGGTGAAGCAGCAATCAAAGCAGCATCAGCTATTAATTACGAAAGTGTAGGCACTATTGAATTTCTAGTAGATAAGCATCGTAACTTCTACTTCATGGAAATGAATACTCGTATTCAGGTTGAACATGGTGTGACTGAAGAAGTTATCAATTATGATCTTGTTAAAGAACAAATAAAAATAGCTGCCGGAGTACCTATCAGTGGTCGTAATTACGAACCTCAGATGCATGTTATTGAGTGTCGAATCAATGCAGAGGATCCATACAACGATTTCAGACCTAGTCCAGGTAAGATCACAGAATTACATACACCAGGCGGTCATGGTGTGCGTGTAGATTCTCATATCTATGCAGGTTATACTATACCCCCATATTATGATTCTATGATAGCTAAGATCATTGCTATAGCGCAGACACGTGAAGAAGCAATAAATACTATGGAACGTGCATTGAGTGAATATGTAATAGAAGGTGTAAAAACCACTATACCATTCCACCAACAACTAATGCGTAATGAAGCATTTAGAAAAGGTGATTTCACTACTAAGTTCATTGAGAGTTTTCATTTGGTGTAAAATATCATATACTATATTTTATTAAGCTTTGCAGGGTGCTTATTTATGAGTCTTGCAAAGCTTTTTTTATCTTTTATTTAATTTTCGCGATTATTTATTTAAGTACTTTAGTAACATGAAAAAAACATTGTTGGTAACAGGTGGGGCGGGTTTCATTGGATCTCATGTAGTGCGTCTTTTGGTGAATAAATACCCTGAGTATCATATCGTAAATTTAGATGTGCTTACCTACGCAGGCAATCTTGAAAACCTAAAAGATGTGGAGAATGCCTCAAATTATACTTTTGTAAAAGAAGACATTACTGATGATGCTGCCATGAGCGCATTATTTCAAAAGTACCGTTTTGATGGTGTAATACATTTGGCAGCAGAAAGCCATGTTGATCGTTCTATTACAGACCCTAATGCATTTATTAAGACCAATGTAATGGGTACTGCTAATTTATTGAATGTCGCTCGTACTCTTTGGAAAGATAATTATGAAGGTAAAAGGTTCTATCATGTCTCAACAGATGAGGTATATGGTTCATTAGGTGATACCGGTTTCTTTTTGGAAACCACACCATACGACCCACAATCTCCGTATTCTGCCTCTAAAGCTGCATCAGATCATATAGTTCGTGCTTATGGCAATACTTATGATTTGCCTTTTGTAGTGAGTAATTGTTCTAATAACTATGGCCCTAACCAATTCCCTGAGAAATTAGTGCCATTGTTCATTAACAACATACGCAATAACAAATCTCTACCAGTATATGGTGATGGTAAATATACACGCGATTGGCTATATGTAGTAGACCATGCACGTGCAATAGATCTTATTTACCATGAAGGTAAAAATGCTGAAACTTACAACATAGGTGGTTTCAATGAATGGCAAAATATAGAATTGATCAAATTGCTTTGTGTCCAAATGGATGAAAAGCTTGGTCGCCCAGCTGGTACATCTGCACAACTGATCACTTATGTTAAAGACCGTCCGGGTCATGATCGTCGTTATGCCATCGATGCAAATAAACTGAACAAGGAATTAGGTTGGTACCCTTCTGTTACATTTGAACAAGGACTAAGTGTAACTGTTGATTGGTATTTACAAAATGAAGATTGGTTAAAGAATGTAACATCAGGCGATTATCAGAAATATTACAACAAACAATACACAAATTCATAACTATTTTTTATGAAAGGCATCATATTAGCAGGAGGTTCCGGCACTAGGTTGTATCCACTTACAATATCAGTAAGTAAGCAACTAATGCCTATATACGATAAACCGATGGTATACCATCCTTTATCTACATTGATGTTAGCAGGTATTAATGAGATACTCATTATTACAACTCCTGATGATCAGCCTGCTTTTAAGAGATTATTGGGAGACGGAAGCCAATTGGGCTGTAGTTTTGAGTATGTAGTACAACATACCCCTAATGGTCTTGCACAGGCATTTGTTTTAGGTGAGAACTTTATAGGCAAAGATCCTGTTGCACTGGTATTAGGCGACAATATCTTCTATGGTTCAGGAATGGGTACTTTATTACGCAATAAAGTGAACCCATATGGAGCTGTGGTATTTGCATATCAAGTTCATGACCCTGAAAGATATGGTGTAGTAGAATTTGACAAGAATTTCCGTGTTTTAAGCATTGAGGAAAAACCTAAATTACCAAAATCTAATTATGCAGTACCAGGGCTATATTTTTATGATAATGATGTAGTATCTATAGCTAAATCTATCAAGCCTTCGCACAGAGGTGAATATGAGATCACGGATGTAAACAAAGTATATTTGGAAAAAGGCAAGTTGGAAGTTGGTGTTTTGGATCGTGGTACGGCTTGGTTAGATACAGGTACTTTTGACTCATTAATTCAAGCAGGCCAGTTTATAGAGGTGATAGAAAAAAGACAAGGACTGAAAATAGGCTGTATTGAAGAGATCGCATATCGCAATGGCTGGATTGATGACGTTCAAATGGATAAGCTAGCTAATATCTACATGAAGAGCGGCTATGGCTCATATCTAAAAAATCTAATAGGCAATATTTAATTTTCTTAAAGCATTTATATCACCTAGGTGATAAGTGTTTATCTTTGCAATCCCATTGCTCCTGCAATGGGATTTTTTGATAGGAACAGCGCGTATATGCAAACATTAATGTTTTACTTACAACCATTCATTGCAGCCTTTACCGGCTGGTTCACTACATGGATAGCAATTTATATGCTCTTCCATCCTCGAGAACCTAAACGCTTCTTGGGTATCACTATACAAGGTATTTTCCCTAAAAGACAGAAACAGTTTGCTGCAAAGCTTGGTTCAGTAGTTGCCAATGAACTATTGCATTTTAAAGATATTGCAGCTCATATCAAGGACCCTAATCAATTAAAATCACTAACTCCAACAATTGAAGCACATATAGACAACTTCCTCCACACCAAGTTACAAGAGAAACTACCAGTCATTTCTATGTTCGTGGGAGAGGGAACTTTATCTAAGATCAAAGAAGGGCTGATGGAGGAAATAGAGCATCTTTTACCTGTTATCATTTCAGGTTATGCTGATAATCTAGGGCAACGTGTAGATATTGAAAAAATGGTTACAGACAAAGTCTCTAATTTCTCTTCAGATAAATTAGAAGAGATATTGGCAGCTGTAATGAGTAAGGAATTCCGTTTTGTAGAGCTGATTGGTGGTGTCTTGGGCTTTGTCATCGGGCTCATACAAATGGGGTTATCATACTTATAATTTATGCCTATTTAGCACTTATTGATTGTAAATACTGGCTAATCTGTGTAATTTTGGACAAACCACTCCGATATGCCTCATTATTTTTCATTAGGTACTATTCCGCATAAGCGACATACCCAATTTCGCAAACCGGACGGTAAGCTTTATTCAGAACAATTGTTTAGTACTGAAGGTTTTTCATCTAATTATTCTCTACTTTACCATATACATCCACCCACAGTTATTATTAGAACAGGAGAACCTATTGATGTATCACCTAAGGCTGCTACTGAGAATATACTCAAACACCGTTGTTTGAATGGATTTCAAATCAACCCCAATGATGATTATCTAAAAAGCCGCAAAATCGTTCTTTTCAATAATGATGTACAGATCACTATAGCTGCTCCTACTAAAGGAATGAATGATAATGTGTTCTATAAAAATGCTGATGCAGATGAAGTGCTTTTCATACATGAAGGTACAGGTATATTAAAAACGCAGTACGGACAACTACCTTTCAGTTATGGTGATTATTTAGTTGTACCCAGAGGTACTATTTATCAAATATCATTTGATTCCCCAGACAATAGATTATTCATAGTAGAGTCCTTTAGTCCTATTACATTTCCAAAGAGATATTTAAGTAAGTATGGCCAATTATTAGAACATTCTCCAGTTTGCGAAAGAGATATTCGTAAACCTCAAGATCTTCAAGCTATTGACCAAAAAGGAGAATTCCTGATAAACGTAAAAAAGAAAGGTTATCTATACCCTATATGGTATGGTGCACACCCTTTTGATGTCGTTGGTTGGGATGGATGTGAATACCCATACGCAATTAGCATTCACGATTTTGAACCAATTACAGGTCGTGTTCACCAACCACCACCTGTACACCAAACCTTTGATGCTAACAATTTTGTGATCTGCTCATTTGTACCACGTTTATTTGATTATCATCCTCAATCTATACCGGCTCCATACAATCATAGTAATATAGATAGTGATGAAGTACTGTATTATGTGGATGGTGACTTTATGAGCCGCAAACATGTTGAACGAGGTATGATAACACTACATCCTGCAGGTATACCACATGGTCCTCATCCTGGCACAGTAGAGAAAAGCATAGGTGCCAAAGAAACCAAAGAACTGGCAGTAATGGTGGATACATTCCATCCTCTTAAAATGACCGCTGATGCATTAGGCATTGAGAATGATACTTATATCACCAGTTGGATAGAATAAAAAATTCATTAATAAATATTCAGACCCGTAAATAAATCTCAAATGAACACTTTAACTACGAGCCAAAAAATGACCTTGGCAAAAGATTTTTTACCGATCAATGGTACAGACCATATAGAATTATATGTGGGGAATGCCAAGCAAGCTGCACATTTTTATAAAACAGCTTTTGGCTTTCAGTCTTTAGCATACGCCGGACCTGAATCAGGCCTTCGAGACAGAGCATCATATGTACTACAGCAAGGCAAGATTCGCTTAGTGCTCACTACCCCATTGAAATCAGACAGTCCAATATCAGAACACATCAAAAAACATGGTGATGGTGTGAAAATACTAGCATTATGGGTAGATGATGCTTACAAATCATTTGAAGAGACAACTAAGCGTGGTGCCAAGGTATATTTGGAGCCTACTACACTTACTGATGAACATGGTGAAGTAAAGATGAGTGGTATATATACTTATGGAGAAACAATACACTTGTTTGTAGAGCGTAAAAATTATAAAGGCATTTTCATCCCGGGGTATCAGGCATGGGAAAGTGAATATAAACCTACATCTACAGGTTTATTGCATGTAGACCATTGTGTAGGCAATGTAGGTTGGAACAGAATGAACCCCACTATCAAATGGTATGAAGATGTAATGGGATTTGTAAACATTCTTTCATTCGATGATAAACAGATCAATACAGAATATTCTGCTCTTATGAGTAAGGTTATGAGTAATGGTAATGGTTTTGTGAAATTCCCTATTAATGAACCTGCCGAAGGAAAGAAAAAATCACAAATAGAAGAATATCTTGACTTTTACGAAGGTGAAGGAGTACAACATATTGCCATTGCAACAAATGATATCATTAAAACTGTAAAAGAACTAAAATCAAGAGGTGTTGAATTCCTGTCAGCACCACCCAATGCATACTATGAAGACCTTCCCAATCGTGTTGGGAAGATAGACGAAGACATTCAACCTATACAAGATCTGGGTATATTAGTAGACTGTGATGAAGAGGGTTATTTGTTACAGATATTTACAAAACCTGTAGAAGATCGTCCTACTCTATTTTTCGAGATCATTCAACGTAAAGGGGCTCAAAGCTTCGGAGCTGGTAATTTCAAAGCCTTATTCGAATCTATTGAACGTGAACA
>JBAWXE010000127.1:0-6274 GCA_037144255.1 Bacteroidota bacterium
GAGTGAGTAATATACATGGTCCTCAACTATTTGTCTGGGCAGGGAAGGATAATCATATATTACCCGAGCATGTACAAACCGTAACTGATACTATGAAGCAGGCAGACAAAGACTTTATCAATGTAAATATATCTTATGCAGAACATGCCTTCTTCAATGCAGATCGTGCAGCTTATCATAAAGATGCATCAGCAGAAGCCTGGGGTATTACCAAGGCTTTTTTTGAGAATAAATTAAAGAATTAGACTTATAAGAAAGGCTCCCTTCGGGAGCCTTTCTTATAAATTTATGATCTTACTACTGATGATCAGGAATATCATCCATATCCTTTCTTTTAGCTTGTAGCGCTTTTAATTGTTTTTTGCCATAGGCAATACGTGTAATGACTACGAACAAGACAGGTACAATAAAAATAGCGAGCAAAGTAGCTGCCAACATACCGCCAAGTACGGTCCAGCCAATGGTCTTACGTGCTACAGCACCTGCACCACTGGCAAAAGCTAGCGGCAAAACACCCAAGATGAATGCCATAGATGTCATGATGATAGGGCGCAAACGTATACGCACAGCATCGATAGTAGCAGCTACCAATTCTATACCACTATCTACACGCTCTTTGGCAAATTCTACTATCAATATAGCATTCTTAGCTGCCAGACCAATGAGTGTTATCAAACCTATTTGAGCATAAACATTGTTGCTGAGTTTAGGTAAGAGGGTAAGCGTAAGGATAGCACCAAATGCACCTAGTGGCACTGCCAGCAATACCGCAAATGGTACAGACCAACTCTCATATAATGCAGCCAAGAATAGGAATACAAATATGATGGATAACATAAAGATGTAAACAGTCTTAGAGCCTGACTGTACCTCTTCGTAACTGAGACCAGAGTATTCATAGCCATAACCTTGTGGTAATACCCTATCGGCTGTTTCTCTTAGGGCATCCAGAGCCTGACCACTACTATAGCCATCGCCGGCAGAACCGTCGACCTCAGCAGAACGGAATAGATTGAAGTGAGAAATGAGGGGTGCACTTTCTGTAACTTTATAATTGACCAAAGTGCTTAAAGGTATCATTTGTCCTGCCTGATTGCGCACAAAATACTTACCCATATCTTCTATAGCCTTTCTATACATAGTATCAGCCTGAGCCAGTACATGGAAATTACGCCCATAAATAGTGATATCGTTTATGTACATACTACCCATATAGGTTTGCATGGTACCAAAGACATCAGATATCGCCACCCCTAATTTTTTACACTTTTCACGATCTACATAAATATCATAACCAGGTGTATGGGAAGAGAAGAAACTGAACGCACCAGATATCTCTGGACGTTTATTAGCCTCAGCTATAAAGTTTCGAAGTACCTTTTCGAATGCCTTCACATCATCGTTACTACCTTTCTGCTCTATAATGAAACTGAAACCTGCTGTCTGCCCTAGCCCGGGAATTGGAGGTGGCGGTATGACAACAATATTGGCATTTTTGATGACAGAAAGCCGTTTCTTGATCTCTCCAATAATACCCGGCACTTGTTCTGCAGGGTTCTTACGTTCATCCCAAGGTTTCAGCTGGCAGAAAATTGTACCGCTATTAGATTTACTGGAGAAAGTAACCACATTAAGACCACCCAATGCAGCAAAGTGGCCGATACCGGGTACATCTTTAAGTATGGTCATAATCTGATTCAGCACTTCGACAGATCGAGTTGTAGATGAGGCTTCGGGTAGCTCGAAAGTGACATATATACGTCCATCATCCTCTGTAGGTATGAAACCTGTAGGCTTTTGTTTGAATAAGAAGATTGTACCCACCACTATACAAACAAGTATGATGATCATGTAGCGGGAAGCATGTATACCCTTTTTAACACCAACAGAATAACTATGAGTGGTTCTGCTGAACCATCTATTGAATCGGAAAAAGAATTGGTTCAAACCTTTTGACTTTTGGTCAATATGCATAGGTTTGAGCATAATAGAACATAAGGCAGGCGTAAGTGACAATGCAATAAAAGCAGATAACAATACCGATATTGCTATGGTGATAGCAAATTGTTGGTACAAACGACCTACTATACCAGGTATGAAGCCTACAGGAACGAATACTGCAGCCAATATCAGAGCGATTGCTACCACAGGACCAGAGATATCCTTCATGGCTCGATAAGTGGCTTCCTTAGGATCCAACTTTCCAACATCTATATAGTGTTGTACAGCTTCTACCACTACAATGGCATCATCCACCACAATACCTATAGCCAGAACGAAACCAAATAAGGTCAGCGTGTTGATGGTAAAGCCTAAAGGAATAAAGAATATAAAAGTACCTATAATAGAAACAGGGATAGCTAATATTGGAATTAAAGTAGCTCTCCAATTCTGTAGGAATAAGAATACCACCAATGCCACAAGCCCCAGCGCTTCTAACAATGTAATGATCACCTCTTCAATTGAAACCTTTACAACCGTAACTGATTCAAAAGGTACCATGTAATCAATATCAACAGGGAAAGTCTTTTTGAGTTCAGCCAATTTTGCATAAACGCCTTCAGCAGTTTGTAAGGCATTGCTGCCTGGTGCCTGATACACTAGTAGATAAGAAGCACGTTTACCATCTACGAAAGAGTTACTGGCATATGATAGTTTACCTAATTCTACCCTAGCTACATCTTTGAGATATACTAAAGATCCATTCTCAGGACGACTTTTAATAATAATATTTTCAAAATCTGCAACTTTGCTCAGTCTACCATTTACAAACAAAGTGTATTCAAAAGCCTGAGAACTTGGTTGTGGTGGTGCACCTATAGACCCCGCTGCTACCTGTACATTCTGCTCTTGTAGTGCATTAGTAACATCCGAAGCGGTAAGGCCATATAATGCCAACTTATCAGGTTGTAGCCATACCCGCATACTAAAGTCATCGGCACGACTAAATATATCTCCTACACCTTTTACACGCAACAAGGCATCTCTTACAAATATGTTAGCAAAATTATCTACGAATGGGATACTATGAGTACTCTTAGGTGAATATAAAGCCACTAGCATCAGGATACTAGGGTTACGTTTACGTACTGTAAGACCTAAACGTTTTACCACATCGGGAAGTTGTGGAGTTGCTATACTAACCCGGTTTTGTACATCTACAGTAGCCACATCTACATTGGTACCTACGTTGAAAATAACATTCATGGTCATCTTTCCATCGCTGGTACTATTGCTTTGCAGATAAGCCATACCCGGAGAACCATTTACCTGTGCTTCTACAGGTGTAGCCACAGTTTGTTCTACGGTCTGCGCATCTGCACCTGTAAAATTACCTGTTATCTGTACAGTAGGCGGAGTAATATCCGGATACTGTCCCACCGATAAATTGGTGATGGCAAGTAAACCTACCAATACCAATACAATGGAAATAACTATAGCGGTAACCGGTCTTTTAATAAAAGTATTAGCTAACATACGTTTTGCTGGTTTGCAACAAATAAAATGATCAATGGGCTGCGCCTTGTGGACCTGCAGGTTTGGCGGAGGTAGTTATATCAGAACCATCATGGAGTTTTTGCACCCCATCTACAGCTATCTGCACTCCTTCCTTCAAACCACTCTTAATAATAACATTTGGCCCAATAGTAGCCCCTAACATTACTTTCTGTTGATGTGCTTTCTGACTATCAATGACATAAGCAAAATATTCTCCCATCTGCTCTGTAATAGCCTTAGATGGTATCAATAATTGATTCGCTCCTTCCTGACTATGAACACGAACCGTGCAACTCATACCTGCCCTTAACAATCCATCCTTATTAGGAAACACCAAACGTATCTTAATGGTACCCGTTTGTGGATCTACGGCTCTGTCAATCACTGATAATTTTCCCGGGAATGGATAATATGAATTATTTGACATCAGTATGGTGAATAATGAATCAGCAGGAATATCTTTTTGCTTATCCAACATTACAAATCTGCTTACTTCCTTTTCACTTATTACAAAATCTACTGCAGTAGGGTCATTAGTAGAAATAGTATTGAGTAATGTAGAACCCTGCGTGACAAGTGTTCCCAACTTTACCTGAGACAAACCTATGGTACCATCAAACGGAGCAATGATAACTGAATATCTAAGGTCTGTTAATGCTTTAACTTTGTCTGCCTTAGCACTAGCCACTTGTGATTTAGCATTTTGTAGATCGGTAAGTGCGGGGTCCAGTGTTTGTTTAGCTACGTCATCTTGCTTACTTAGGAATTGGTAACGCTCAGCATCCTTTTGGGCTTTTTGTTCATTAGCAAGAGCCACTTGCAGGTTTGCTTCTGCTTGACTATAAGTAGCTTCGTATTTACTTTTATCTATTTCATACAGCTTCTGCCCGTTATGGATATGTTCACCTTCTTTAAAGAATATACCGGTGATATATCCACCCACTTCAGCACGCAGATCTACCTGGCTTAGTGCTGTTACTGTACCTGGATAAAGATCATAATAAGTAGCTGGCGCCATTTGCACTTTATATAATGATACAGGAACGGGCATATTAGCAGGGGTATCTTTTTTTGCAGACTGACATGAGAATAGCCCTATAGTGCTAATCAATACCAGTCCAATACCTGCAAGCGATTTGTTCATATTATTACAATGGTTTGTCATGATTAAATATTACCTGAAATATCTCCGAGTGATTTTTGCAGATCCAATTTACTTTCCAGCAAATGGAACAACGCATTCAGATAATTGATTTCCGATGTACGCAGATCTGTTTCTGCAGCAATAACCTCTATATACTGTTTGATTCCTTCGTTATATTGTAGTTTCACAACATTATATACTTCTCTGGCTATTTGAACGTTTTCTTGCAGTGTATGCAATTCATTCAGGTTGCTTTTATAGCTTGCCAAAGCAAGAGTATAATCTGTAGATATTTGCAATTTCAGATTCGCCATATCCCAATCCAGACGCTCTTGTTGCAACTTGGACTTATGTAAATTATCTACCCTTTTAAGACCCTGAAATAATGGTATTGAGAAATTAAGTCCTATTAGAGAGTTAGGATAGCTTTGGCTGAATAGATCAGAGAAAGTATTGCTTTCGTATAGTAAGTTATATGTATAGAAACCTGATAAGGATGGCAGGAATCCGGTTCTATAATATTTACTTGTTTGTTGTTGCAAATTCATCGCTGTTTGCAATGATTGGTATTCTATTCGCTTATCATAACGCAATGTTTGTGCTGTATCATAAAATACTTCCTGCATTAATTGTGCTGTATCAAATCTTACTTTCAGTTTTTGTTCTTCAGGATAACCTATTAATTGTCTGAGACTTGCATATTTAACTTTCAGTATCTCCTGTGTGGCTTTTAGCTCAGCCTTAGAATTGTTGAGTGCTATGGTTGCCCTTTTATAATCCACTTTATCAGCAGTTCCCCCTTCATATTGGCTATATGCATCCTTGAGGTTTTTCTCTAGGCGAGCAATATCTTCTTCCAAAATACCTAGTTGCTGTTGAGATAAGAGCAAGTCGTAAAATGCTTTGCTAACAGCTACTACCAGATTGATCTTGGTATTTGTGATATTCTGTTTTGCTTGCAGGCTATAAGAACGAGCAGACTTCAAAGCATATAATACATCGGGATTGAAAATTGTTTGAGAAACATTCAACTGAGGAGTAGAAATATTGTTTAATCCCGACTTCACTACTGTAGCAGGAGTTGTAGCACCTGAGAAAGCTACCGGCAAATCGAAGTAGTGTTGCAAATTAGCATTTACTCCCGCCTGTGGTAACCACGCAGATAGACTGATATCAATATTGCTCTTTGTAATAGATTGATCTATATAAGATTGTTTCAATGCCGGCTGGTGCTGTAAAGCATACTGCACACATGCAGAAAGCGACAGATCTTCACCTGTAGCAACAGTATTATTTTGAGCAAAAGCAGCAAATGGCAATAAGAGGCCAATGTAAATCAGCCATAAGAATGCGTGTCGTAACATATAATCCTAAAAGGCAAGTTATTATGAAAAAAATAACTGAATTGTAATTCTAGTCCTTGATCCCTATATAGTATTCCGGGATTTCGAAGAGCAAATCTACCAATTACAACACACTAATCCCTAATACCGGTATTACTTTTATTGATTTTCAGTTACAAATCTGATACTTGCTTAATATTCAATTCCCTATACAGCCAGATACATGCAATTTAATACCCCGACCGCGAACAGATATCTGATATATATGATTTTACGACTTAACTTTAGG